>JBHIDD010000291.1:0-3374 GCA_046759925.1 Kiloniellaceae bacterium | reverse complement strand
GCTCCAGGTAAATAAACAGCAGCAGAATGTCCTTTATCTCTGCGTGCCCCTGCTCGATCATGCCAATGTACGTATAGACCGCGGACCAGACGATGGTTCCGCCGATGACGAACAAGGCCACGAGATGGAATCCATCCACCAGCTGATTGCCGAACCTTACCCCGGTCTTTTCGACCTGGATGCCGATTTTCTCGACCCAGTTGGCGATCTTTTCGGCGCGACCTACATGTTCTTCCATGTTTCATGCCCCTGATTGCTGGCGTATCTGGTTGTGACGTTCCCGAGGCCGCTGGCGAAGGCCGGCGGTCCTCGTGCCCCCTACGTGCCTTGCTCGTATAGCGCCATGGCGTCCTGCCGCCGACATGCCCCCGCCGTGGATATGCTGTGGCAATGGCGCGGGCGTCCCGGCGTTGGAGCGCCAAGCGACTGGCGCGAGTCAGCCTGCCGGCGCCATCACCGGGCGCGGTCCTCCTGTTGCATTTCCTCGCTCGATGCCTCCCGGCCTGCTTCGCTGGTCACGAGCTCGAACCACAGGGCGTTGAGGATAGCGAAGGCGCAGGCCAAGCCGAGCCCCAGGACCCAAGAGAAGTACCACATCGCGCAACCTCCCGCCGGCCGCCGCAAGCCGAGGCCGGCCGATTCCCTCCAGTTAGTAGGCGCCCGTCCTCTCGTCCTCCACGTAGGCGGGCGTCACCTTGCCCCTTACCACCCGGAACACCCACGCCGTGTAGGCCATGATGACCGGCATCAAGACGGCGGCCGCGACCAGCATGATGAAAAGGGTCATTCGGCTGCTCGAGGAGTCCCAAACCGTAAGGCTGCTGCGGGGGTCGGTCGAGGAAGGCAGCAGGAAGGGGAACATGCCGAGTCCCGCCGTGGCGATGACGCCCAATACCGAGACCGAGCTGGCCATGAACGAAACCCCGACGCGGCCCCAATGCAGCAGTGGCGGGACCGCCAGCGCCCCCACGTAGCCCAGAACAGGGGCCACGATCATCCACGGATGAACGCCGTAATTGTTATGCCAGGCGCCAACCTCCTGCACCACCGTCTTGGCCAGTGGGTTGGACGCACCGCCCGGCGCCGCCCCGTCGACGATGGTGTAACCCGGCACCTCCCCGGCCACCCACACGGCGAGGGTGAACAGCACGACCAAGAATAGGGCCGCCCAGCGGGCCACGCGGGCCGCCCGCGCGGCGGTGTCCCCCTCGGTCTTGAGCGCGACATAAACGCCGCCGTGCATGACCAACATGACGACGCTGAGCACCCCGCACAGCACCGCGAAGGGTCTGAACAGGCCGAAGAATCCGCCCGTGTAGAAGGGGCGCAGGCTGTCGTCGAAATGGAAGGGGACGCCTAGCAAAAGATTGCCGAAGGCTACGCCGAACCCGAGCGCGGGCACGACGCCGCCGGCGAACAGCGCCCAGTCCCAAAGCGCCCGCCAAGCCGGATTCGCAACCTTGCTGCGAAAGGTGAATCCCACCGGCCGCAGGATCAGGGCGACCAGCACCAGGAACACGGCGACGTAAAAGCCCGAGAAGACCACGGCATAGAACGGCGGCCAGGCCGCGAACGCGGCGCCGGCGCCGAGCACGAGCCATACCTGGTTGCCCTCCCAGACCGGCGCGATGGAGTTGATCAGCATCCGACGCTCGGTATCGCTGCGGGCGACGAAGGGGAGCAGCGTGCCGACCCCAAGGTCGAAGCCGTCCATGATGGCGAAGCCGATGGCCAGCGCCCCGAGCAACAGCCACCACAGCACCCGCAGGGTTTCGTAGTCGAGGAATATCAACTTTTCCACGGGCCGCCTCCGCCTCACTCACTGCCCGCTGCCGGGCCGGGGGTCGGCGCCGCGCCCGCGGGTTCGGCGGCGGCCTCGCCCGGCGGCTTGCCGTAGGGGCCGATCCTTATGTACTTGATCATGAGAAAAACATCGACGACGGCGAGCGCGCTGTAAAACAGCACGAATCCGATGAGGCTGGACCAGACGGCGCCGGCCGACACCGAGGAGACGCCCATGTAGGTCGGCAATATGCCCTCGATGAGCCACGGCTGGCGGCCGTGCTCGGCCACGAACCAACCGAGCTCACTGGCGATCCAGGGCAGCGGCAGGCTCAAAAGACACAGCCATAGGAACCAGCGTTTCTCCAGCCGCCGCGCCGATGCCAGGTAGAAGGCGAGGGCGAACAGGGCGATCAGGAAAAACCCGATCCCCACCATGAACCGGAAGGTCCAGAACATTGCCAACACCGATGGCACGGTGTCGCGGGCGGCGGCCGCGACCTGATCGTCGGTGGCGCCGATGACAGCGTCGTTGTGACGCTTGAGCAACAGGGCATAGCCGAAGTTGCGCCAGTTGGCCTCGAAAGCGCGCCGCGCCTCAACGTCGTCCGGGTTCGCGCGGAGGCGTTGCAGCGCCTCATAGGCAATGACGCCCTTGTGCACCTGTTCCTTGGACTGCTCCACCAGGTCGTTGATCCCCGGCACCACCGTGTCGACCGAGCGCGTGGCGATCAGGCCGAGAACCCACGGTATCTTGAGCTCGTACCGGTTGCGGCCGGCCTCCATGTCGGGCAGCGCGAAGACGTTGAACCCGGCCGGCGCCGGATGGGTCTCCCACTCCGCCTCGAAGGCGGCGATCTTCATCTTTTGGGTGTGGTTGGCCGTATATCCGCTCTCGTCGCCGAGAACGACCACCGAAAGGGCCGAGGCCAGGCCGAAGCTCGCCGCCACCGTCATGGACCGCTTGGCGAACCCCGTGTCCCGGCCGCGCAGGAGATAGAACGCGCTCACCGCCAGCACGAAGACGGCGCCGGTAACGTAGCCGGCGCTCACCGTATGCACGAATTTCGACTGGGCGACCGGATTGAAGAAGATGTCGAAGAAGGAGGTGATCTCCATGCGCATGGTCTCGGGATTGAAGCGGGCGCCCACCGGGTTCTGCATCCAGGCGTTGGCGACCAGGATCCACAGGGCCGAAAGGTTAGCGCCGATGGCCACCATCCAGGTCGCCGCCAGGTGCCCCAGCCTGCTGAGCCGATCCCAGCCGAAGAAGAACAGGCCGACGAAGGTGGCCTCCAGGAAGAAGGCCATCATCCCCTCGATGGCCAGCGGCGCGCCGAAGACGTCGCCCACGTAATGGGAGAAATAGGCCCAGTTGGTGCCGAACTGGAACTCCAGGGTGAGGCCGGTGGCGACGCCCATGGCGAAGTTGATGCCGAAGAGCATGCCCCAGAATCGGGTCATATCGCGCCAAACCTTGTGGCCCGTCATGACGTAGACGCTTTCCATGACGGCCAGGAGCACCGACAGGCCGATCGTCAGCGGCACGAACAGGAAGTGATACATGGCGGTGAGGCCGAACTGCAGCCGCG
>JBHIDD010000290.1:0-3379 GCA_046759925.1 Kiloniellaceae bacterium | reverse complement strand
GGGCGGCGCGCCGGGCCCGGATCGAGGCAGCGCTCGCCGAGGCCGATCTGGCCGGTTTCGGCGCGCGGGACCCGGCGACGCTGTCCGGCGGCCAGCGGGCGCGAATCGCGCTTCTGCGCAGCCTGCTGGCCGAGCCGCGCGCGCTGCTCCTGGACGAGCCCTTCGCGAAGCTCGACTTGGGCTTGAGGACCCGGTTCCGCCGTTTCGTCTTCGACCATGCCCGGGCCGGTAGCCTGCCGACCCTCTTGGTCACGCACGACCCGGCCGATGCCGCGGCCACCGGCGGGCCGGTGCTGGAAATCGGCCCGGGCGGGGAGGCCCGCCCCGCCGATCCCGAGGCAATACCCAAGACCGCCGCGGGACCCAAGACAGCCCCGGGAACGCTTGCCTCCGGGGGCAAGACCGCGCCGGCGACCGGCTGACGGGCGGCGTTTTCTTTGCCTGGGAGGCCAAAACCCTTTAAAAGGCCGACGGATGACCCGGAACCGCGCCGCCGGCGGCCCGGGCCGCTTGGACAAGCCCCGCCACGGGGCGTAAAATAACCGTGTTCCGGCCACGGACCGCAGTCGAGGAGCCGACCCACGATGTATGACGAGACGACCCAGTCCATTCGCGTCACGGTCAAGCCGATCTATCTCGAGGACCAGTCGTCGCCCGCCGACAACCATTTCGTCTGGGCCTATCAGGTGCGCATCGAAAACCTGGGCAACGATACCGTCCAGCTCCTCAACCGCTATTGGCGGATCACCGATTCCATGGGCCGCGTGCAGGAGGTGCGCGGCGCCGGCGTGGTCGGCGAACAGCCGACCCTCGGGCCCGGCGAATCCTTCGAATACACCAGCGGCACCCCGCTGCCCACGCCGTCGGGGATCATGGTCGGAACCTACGAAATGGAGACCCAAAGCGGCGAGCGCTTCGACGTCGCCGTGCCCGCGTGCTCGCTGGACAGCCCGCACCAACCGGTGCGGCTGAACTGACGGCTCCGGCAAGAGCGCCGCCTCGGGAAAGCCCGTGACCAACCGCCCGGGAGGACGCCGACCCCCGCGGGCCGGCCGCGGGGATCTCGCCGCAACCGCGACGCACCGGCCGGCGGCGGAACCTAACCGAAGCCAGACCGAAGCCAGACATGGGATTGACGCCGTGACCGCCAACCGCTCAATCAGCAAGATCGACGAGACCCGCCCACCGCGCGGCGCCGCCAAGCGCGCGCCGCGCCCGACCCGCACCGAAGCGCTTGGCGCGGTCGAAACGCTCATCCGATGGGCCGGCGACGACCCGGAGCGCGAGGGCCTGCGCGACACGCCGGAGCGGGTCGTTCGATCCTACGAGCAGTTCTTCGACGGCTATGCGATCGATCCGGTCGATCTTCTGCGGCGGACTTTCGAGGAGGTCGACGGCTACGACGAGATGGTTCTGTTACGCGATATCCGCTTCGTATCGCACTGCGAGCACCATATCATGCCGATCATCGGCAAGGCGCACGTCGCCTACCTGCCGGACAAGCGGGTGATCGGGATCAGCAAGCTGGCCCGCGTCGTCGAGGCCTATGCCCGGCGCCTGCAGATCCAGGAGAAGATGACCGCGCAGATCGCCAATTCGATCGACCACGTCCTGCAGCCCCAGGGCGTGGGAGTCGTGATCGAGGCGGCGCATCAATGCATGACCACCCGCGGCGTGCACAAGCCCGGATCCGTCATGGTCACCAGCCGCATGCTCGGCCAGTTCCGCAGCGATCCGCGCACGCGGCGCGAGTTCCTCGCGCTCATCGGCACCCCGGCGCCGCCCGGATCGCTCCGCGGCGGCTAGCCGCCCGTCAGGCGGCGGTCGCCGGCGGCCGGTCGGGTCCGCCTCGAAGCCTCTTCTTCAGGGGTTCCCGCGTCGGATGATCGAGCTTCGACCCGTCATCTTCGTCCTCGGGATCCTGCTCTCCGTCGTCGCGGTGGCGATGGTCATCCCGGCCGTCGTCGATGCCCTCGCCGGCCACCCCGACTGGCAGGTCTTCGCCGCCGCCTCGTTCACCGCGCTGTTCATCGGCGTCTCGATGATCCTGACCGCGCGCTCCGGCTGGTCCGGGTTTTCGCTGCGCCAGGCCTTCCTCATGACCAATCTGGCCTGGCTGGTGGTCGCGACCGCGGGCGCCCTGCCGTTCGCCTATTCCGAGCTGGGGCTCAGCTTCACCGACGCCTTTTTCGAGTCGATGTCGGGCGTGACCACGACCGGCGCGACGGTGATCGTGGGACTCGATTCCGCACCGCCCGGAATCCTGCTGTGGCGGGCGATTTTGCAATGGCTGGGCGGCATCGGCATTATCGTCATGGCGGTCTCCATCCTGCCGATGCTGCAGGTCGGCGGCATGCAGCTGTTCCGGGTCGAGGCCTTCGAGACCGACAAGGTGCTGCCCCGCGCCGCCCAGATCGCCGGCGGTATCAGCATCATCTACGTCGTCCTGACCGGACTCGCGGCCATCGTCCTCTGGGCCCTCGGCATGTCCGGCTTCGAGGCGGTGGCTCATGCCATGACCTCGATCGCGACCGGCGGCTTCTCCACCTCGGACCACTCGCTCGGCCACTTCGACAGCGCGGCCATCCACTGGTGGATCTGCGTCATCATGGTGCTCGGCAGCATGCCCTTCGTGCTGTACCTGCGGATGGTCCGGGGCAATCTCCGCTCGATCCTGCACGACAGCCAGGTCCGCTGGCTGCTGACGATCCTGAGCGGCGCGATCCTGCTGACCACCGCCTGGCTCACGCAGACCAAAGGCATGGCGCTCGACGCGGCGCTGCGCTACGCCGCCTTCAACGTGATCTCGATCATGACCGGCACCGGCTATTCCACCGCGGATTTCAGCCAGTGGGGCGGCTTCGTCATGTCGCTCATGTTCGTCCTCATGGTCATCGGCGGCTGCGCCGGCTCGACCACCTGCGGGATCAAAATATTCCGCTTTCAGGTGCTCTACGCGACCGCCAAGGCGCAGCTCCGCCGCCTGATCCAGCCCCACGGCGTCTTCCTGCCCTACTACAACAAGAAGCCAATCCCGGAATCGGTCGCCGAATCGGTGATGAGCTTCTTTTTCCTTTTCGCCGCCTGTTTCGCGGCGCTCGCCGCCGGTCTCGGCCTCTTCGGGCTCGACTTCATCACCGCGGTCTCCGGCGCGGCCTCGGCGATCGCCAACGTCGGCCCGGGCCTGGGCGAGACCATCGGGCCGGCGGGCAACTTCGCGTCGCTGCCCGACGGGGCCAAATGGCTGCTGTCCGCCGGCATGCTGCTCGGCCGGCTCGAGCTGTTCACCGTCCTGGTTCTCCTGGCTCCCACGTTCTGGCGCCACTGATACCGCCGAGCCGTTGAAGGCATCTTCATCGGCTCGGCGGCAAGCGCGACT
>JBHIDD010000289.1:0-3379 GCA_046759925.1 Kiloniellaceae bacterium | reverse complement strand
ACGGAACATCGTAAACACGCCCGCAACCACGCGGGCCATCAATCTAGCACATCGCTCACCCTCGATCAGCCCGCCGGGGGGCATTTTTACAGCCGCAGGATCGCTTGCACACTTTGTAGCCGCTGCACGCCGCTATTTCGTTGAGATTTTCAATTCAAGTATTTGATCTAGGTCAACGCCGGCTGTGCCGCAGCTTGTTATGTTTTCGATGTGTTCTTATATTACAGTTAGATGATGGGTGATAGGAACCGCGTTACAGCCACACGGCCTGAGATGGATAGGGACAGTGTGGGACGCGGCAGTACATCGGACCAGGCTAGTTAAGAGAGAAGGTTCCGATGGCAGCAAAGGAGATTCGGAAAGCAAGGCATCCGACGACCCGCCGCGGGTTCATTGGCGGTCTGAGCTTCAGCGTGGTGAGCCTGTATGGCCTGTGGGCCGCCTACGGGGCCGCGCCGACGAGCCTGGCTTTCTTGTCCGCTCAAGAAGGCGGCATGGAAGGCATGGGGCACGACACGATGATGGGCAAGATCCTCGTGGCGTAGAAGCGGCTGATCAAAAGAGATCGACCATGAAGGCGCGCAGACTGGTGGCAGGCCTGAAGAGCCTGCCTCATCGCGACAGGGCCTTGCTCAAGGGCTTTATCGGCATGGCCGCGCGGGCCCGGCAGACCGGCAGAGGACGCCTACGGCTGCGCACCCTGGTCCTGACCCGTTGGATGGCGGTGGTCGGCCAGACCATTACCATTTTGTTCGTGTATTTCGGCTTGGGCTACGACCTCCCCATCGTGCCCGCTCTCCTGACGGTGGGGGCATCCGTTGCGCTGAACATCGCGGTCACCGTGCGCTATCCGTTTTCGAAGCGGCTGAGCGATACCGAGGCCGCGCGTTACCTTGCGTACGATACGCTTCAGTTGGCCGTTCTTCTGTTCCTGACCGGCGGGCTGCACAATCCCTTCTCCCTTCTGATGCTCGCGGCGGTGACGATCTCGGCGGCGATTCTCAGCGTGCGGAGCACCGTTTGGCTCGGGGCCCTGTCGCTTGTTTGCGTGAGCCTCCTGATGTTCGTCCACCTCCCCCTTCCCTGGGAGGGCATTGTCGAGAAGGGCACGCGCGGGGTGGCCCTGATGTTCGTCCACTTGCCCCTTCCCTGGGCGGGAGGGGAGCACCCCCTGTCGCACCTTTATGTTTTCGGGATCTGGACCGCGCTCGTGGTCGCGATGGGATTCTTTTCGATGTATATCTTGCGCGTCGCGGAGGAGGGCCGGCGGATGTCGGATGCGCTCACCGAGACTCAGATGGCGCTGGCCCGCGAACAGCGCCTTTCGGCCGTAGGAGGGCTTGCCGCCGCCGCCGCCCACGAGCTCGGGACGCCGCTCGGCACGATTGCGCTCGTCGCCAAAGAGATGAGCCGCGAGCTGCCGGCGGACAGTCCGCACGCCGAGGACCTGAGGCTTCTCATCAGCCAGTCGGACCGTTGCCGCGACATCCTCGCCCGGCTCACGCTTGGGCCGGAAAAAGAAGACGGTTCCCCCTTTTATCGCTTGCCTTGGGTGACCCTGGTCGAATCGGCCGCGCGACCCCATCGCCGCGAAGGCATCGAGGTCGACGTCGAAATCGATCCTGCGAATGCGCCCCAGGGCGCCGGCGCAACGGGCGGCACGGCTGGAAACAAGGTCGACCAACCCGTGGTGCCCCACAACCTGGAGATCGTCCACGGGCTCGGGAACCTTATCGAAAATGCGGTCGATTTCGCGACCAGCCGGGTTTCGGTTACGGCCGGCTGGTCCGAATCAGAGGTGCGCATCGAGATTGCCGACGACGGACCGGGATTTGCGCACGATATTCTCGGCGCCTTGGGCGAACCGTACGTCTCAACCCGGCGTGATTCCGAGGGCATGGGGCTCGGCGTGTTTATTGCGAAGACCTTGCTGGAACGGACCGGGGCCGAGGTCGGGTTCGGCAACCGCCGCGGCGGGGGGGCCAGGATCGTCATCACCTGGCCGCGGGCGATGCTTGAGGCGCAGGGTTCCGAGCCCGCGGGGGGAGCGCAGCGCCCGGATCGCGCGCGCGAGCGGAACCGATGAAGGATCGGGCCGGGAACGAAGACGCGCCGGCGGGCTCCGAGGTGCGCACGCTTCTCATCGTCGACGACGACCAACCGTTCCGTCATCGATTGGGCCGGGCGATGGAGCGGCGTGGCTTTGCGGTCACGACCGCGGCGACCGCCGCGGAGGCCGTCGCAGCCGTCGAGGACTCGCCGCCGGCCTACGCCGTGGTGGACCTGCGGCTGGAGGACGGCTACGGCCTCGACGTTGTTCCGGCCTTGCGGGAGCGGCGTCCGGACATGCGCATTGTCGTGCTGACCGGCTACGGCAACATCGCGACGGCCGTCGCCGCGATCAAGGCCGGAGCCGTCGACTATCTGGCCAAGCCCGCGGATGCCGACGATATCGAGGCGGCCCTGCTGGCGGCGGGCCGCCCGAAACCACCGCCACCGGAGAGGCCCATGTCGGCGGACCGGATACGCTGGGAGCACATCCAGCGGGTCTTTGAACTTTGCGATCGGAACGTTTCGGAAACGGCCCGCCGGCTCAACCTGCACCGCCGTACCCTACAGCGCATCCTCGCCAAGCATTCGCCCCGATAGGCGGTTTCACCCGCCTCTGACGGCCCCTCGGAGCGGCGGGCGGTGCCCCGACCGAAATGGCGATCCGAAACCGGGGCCTTGAGGTCCTGCGCGGGTGCGGCAATTGGTCGCATGGTGCGCGCCGGTATTAGCCTTTAGAATGTCCCAGCAGAAGAGCAGAGCGACCGCGAAACTGCCCGCGCGAAGCGGCGGGTGGGCGGTCGCAGGCGCTTGCGATCCGGCCGCATGAGCCGGGGAAATACGGGGCTACGACAGAGTTCGCGAGTTTCACTACGGCTGCAAAAGTATCGAAGGAAGGACAGCAAAATGTCTCAGCACTTTGATTCGGATGGAACCGACGACCGTCCTGGAGGCCATCCGACGACCCGCCGCGGGTTTATTAGCGGCGTCGGCTTTGGCGTGGTGAGCTTGTACGGCTTGTGGGCGGCCTACGGGGCCGCACCGACAAGCCTGGCTTTCTTGTCGGCTCAAAAAGACGGCATGGAAGGCATGGGGCACGGCGGCCATGAGGGCGGCGGCATGTCGCCCGGGGAGTTCGAGCACCTGGCCAACGAATTTATGGAAGCCAACAGGCTTGCCGACGGCAGCGTCAAGCCGGACGGCCGCGCGGCCGCGAGGATCTCGGGCGAAATCCACGAAGATCACGCCGCCGAACCCAAAACCCCCACCGCTGAAAGGCATGGTCACGAGGATGAGCCGAAAGCGTCCATGGCCGAAGAGCATGGACACG
>JBHIDD010000288.1:0-3400 GCA_046759925.1 Kiloniellaceae bacterium | reverse complement strand
GGTACTGCTCGGATGTCGAGATCACGCAGAACAGGTACTTGTAGCCCTGGGTGAATAGCGAACGCGACGCGCCCTCCGACTCGACCATCGGGATCTTGTACTTCTCGGTCACCGGCGCGACCGCCTTGGTGAGGCCCGAGCTGTACGGCCCAAGCATGTACTTGACGCCGTCCTGCTTGATCAGGCGCTCGGCCAACTGCGCGCCGCGCGCCGGGGTCGACTCGTCGTCGTAGTATTTGACCTTGATCTTGTACGACTTGCCGCCGACCTTGACCCCGCCCGTTTCGTTGATCAGCTTGACCGAGAGCTCGTAGCCGTTTCTGGTATGCTGGCCGTTGGTCGAGTACTTGCCGGTGAGCGACAAGGCGGAACCGATGATGATCGTGTCGCCCTCGACCTTGGCCGACGCCGGGCCGGCCGCGACCAAGCCGACGGCGGCGGCCGCGGCGGCCGCGGTGGCTAACGGTTTGAAGTAAGACATTCGGGTTACCTCCTGTTTTTGGTGGATTTTTTTCTCGTTACGCCGGCAAGCCCGCCGGCGGGCATCCTTCTTACCGGGTGATCATATCGCGCCCGCCCGACAACGCAAGTCCACAGCCGGGCGAAGCCAGGCCCCGGCCGCGCCCGGAACGCCGTCCTGAAAGCCGCCCGTAACGCCGCAGGGCCGCGTTAACGAAGCGTTTCGGCGTCCTCGGCCTGCCAGGGCAGCGCCCGGCGCAAGCCCGTATCGACCGCGAAATAGAGGCCGACGGCGAAGAGCGCCAGCACGAAGAGCGCGGCGAACATGACGTCGACCTGCATGCGGGCATTGGCGTGCAGCATCAGGTAGCCGAGGCCGGCGCCGGAGCCGACCCATTCCCCGACCACGGCGCCGATCGGGGCGACCGCCGTGGCGACCCGGATGCCGGAGGACAGCGCCGGCAGCGCCGCCGGGATGCGCACGTGCCTGAGCACCCGCATCCGGCCGCCGCCCATGGTGCGGGCGAGATCCAGCCAGCCGGGCTCGGTCCGGCGCAGGCCGTCGAAGAAGGCGGCGGTCACCGGGAAATAGATGATCAGCGTCGCCATGGCGACCTTGGAGGCCAGGCCGTAGCCCAGCCAGAGCACCAGCACCGGGGCGAGCGCGAAGACCGGGACCGCCTGGCTCACCACCAGGACCGGCAACAGCCAGCGCCGCGCCGGCCGGAAGCTCGCGATCACCAGGGCGGACAGGCAGCCGAGCACGGTGCCGAGCAGCAGGCCGAGCAGGATTTCCGCCACGGTCACGCCGGCGTGGTCGATGAGCTCGGGCCAGCGCTCCAGGAGGGCGAGGCCCACCCGGGCCGGCCCGGGCAGGATGTAGTGTTGGACGCCGGTGAGTGAGACCAGGGCCTGCCAGACGAGGATCAGGCCTCCGAAGATGACCGCCGGCCGCAGCGCCTTCATGGCGCCCGCTCCGGGATTTGGCCCTGGATTTCGCCATGGATTTCGCCCTGCGCCCGGCTCAGGCGTTCGAGCAGTTCCGCCTGCAGGGCCATGAGTTCCGGCTCCCCGGGATCGCGCGGCGGCCGCCCGGCCGGCTCGAGCGCGCTGTCGAGGCGGGCCGGGGCGCCGGCCATCACCTGGATGCGGTGCCCGAGGCGCAACGCCTCCAGGGGATCGTGGGTGACCAGCAGAACCGTGCGGCCGGCGAGCAGTTCGGCGGCCAGCGCCTGAAGCTGGTAGCGGGTGATCGCGTCGAGCGCCGAGAAGGGCTCGTCCATGAGCACGATCGGGCGGTCCTCCATGAGGGTGCGGGCGAGCGCCACCCGCTGGCGCATGCCGCCGGAAAGCTTCGCCGGGCGGTCGCCCTCGCGCCCGGCCAGGCCGACCCGGCCAATCAGCGCCCGGGCGCGGCCTTGCGTCTCGCCGCGCACCGCCTCGCCGCGCAGGCGGCAGCCCAGGGTGACGTTGCCGAGGACCGTCAGCCAGGGCAGGAGCAAATCGTGCTGCGCCAGATAGGCGACCCGGTCCTTGACCGGGGCCCCTTCGGCATCGACGGCCTCGCCTTGGGCGCCATGGGCCAGGCCGGCGATCAGCCTGAGCAGGCTGGTCTTGCCGACGCCCGAGGGGCCGAGCAGGCAGGTGGTCCGGCCCGCCGGAAGAGTCAGGTCGAGCGCGTCGAAGACGACGGCGCCGCCGTATTTGAGGCCGGCGGCGTGCAAGCGGATCGACGGCGCCGCAGGGCCGGGATCGGGCGCTGAGGTGGTGGGGCGGGGCAAGGGTTCACGCTCCCTACGCCGGTGCTAACCGGATCAGGTTATAGGGGTCGTCCCGTTTGCGACAGGGACCTCTCAGCCGGGTAAACCGGCTCCCCCGGTGATCCGCCGCATAATGGCAGCGCCCGGCTTGGGCGGCAAGGCGCGGTCCGCTGCTCCGCCGTCCCGTGCCCGCCCCCGCCCTACTTCACCAGCTCCACGTGGCTGCGGCTGGAGACGGCAAGCCCGGAGAGGCAGTCGAGCGTCTCGCCGGTGTCGTTGTTCCGGCACGACGGGATGTCGTTGATCAGCACCCGGCCGATCTCGGCGCAGTGGCGCTCGATCAGGAAAAACTTGGCCACCGTCGTCTTGTCGCCTCTGAGCGGCGCCATGTCGAGCAGGACCTGCCGAGCGATGATTCCGTCCCGGTCGAAGACGAAGAGCTCCAGGCTGAAGCGGTCGAGCGTGTGCCCGAGGTTGTTTTGCACCACGAACGAGGCGAGGCACGAACCGCCGTTGTCCTCGACCTTGTTCAGCTCGATAGCTATGTTCGATTGGCCTGCAAAAGACGGCCCGGAAGGCATTGAAGCGGCCAAAAAAACAAGCGCCGCCTTTCCAATGTCCTTGGCGCGGGGCCCCAGCAAGGCGACAACGGCGCGGGGGCCTCGGCGCGCAACGGCGTGATCAGTCATACCATCGACCTCCCCTCGGGTCTCGATCGGGTTGGACCGCGAAATCGGGAATCCCGAATCGGGGCATTATCGCCGCAATTGGCACCCTCGGCCAAGCGAAGAGTCGAGTCGGATGCGGCCGCATGGCCTGCGCGCGGGGTCGGGACGCGGTGTCATGCCGACAAGCCGATGAATTGACCTTGTCGTCTGTTCCCTAAGGCGCCGGGCGCGGACATTCGTCCGCTTGGCTGACGCCGGATTCGCGGCGCCGCGCGGTCGCCCTTGCCGCCTGGCAAATGCGCGGCCCGGGGCCATTCATTTGCCCGTCGGTATCGGGGGACGGGACCGCGCCAGGAGTCCGGCCACGGCACGGCTGCTGGGGAGCGGGCGATCGGCGGCCACGATCCGGGATCCGCGGTCCCGACCACGCGATGTTTTTGATGGTGCATTACAGGATTTTTCCGCTAAGATTGGGGTCCATGGCGAGGACATGAGCGGGACTGCAATCCCGCC
>JBHIDD010000287.1:0-3411 GCA_046759925.1 Kiloniellaceae bacterium | reverse complement strand
GCGGACCGGGTCAGCGTCGTGCGGCGCGAAATCGGCCCGGTCGTCACCCGTGGGTCTCCGGGTTGCAAGGTCCGACATGCTGGTTTCGTCGGGACCCTCGCCGTCCACATAGCACAGGAAACCTCAGGACGCGGTTCACCGGGCTTCCGGTCGAGGCGCCGCCGCGCCGGGCGCGGCGGGCGCGTCGTAGGCGACCGGGGTGGTGTATTCGGGGTCCGCATGCGCCGCCCAGTAGAGGCCCTTGATCCGCAGGGTGAGCGGACCCGGAGCCCCGGGGCCCACGGCTTGGCCGTCGAGGTGGCTCACCGGCATGACGCCGCCCGCGGTCGAGCAGATGAAGATCTCCTCGGCGCGCCCGAGCCGGGCCGCCGGCAAGGCCTGCAGTGCCACCGGGATCTGCAGGGACCGGGCCAATTCCACGACCGTCTTCCGCGTGATGCCTTCCAGCACGCCCGCGCCCGGCGTGATCAACCGTCCGTCGATCAGCGCAAAGAGATTGAAGCCGGGGCCCTCCGTGACGTTTCCCTCGCGGTCGACCAGGACCACGCTCTCGCCGCCTCGCTCGTAGGCCTCGAAGAGACCGCGCGTGAGGTCGCCCCAATGGAAGTTCTTGGTTCTCGGGTCGATGGATTCGGGCGGGATGCGCTGGACAGAGCTGACGACGAGTTTGATGCCGGCGCTTTGCCGGTCCGGCGGGACGATCCACAGATAGGGGATGGCGAAGGCATAGAAGCGGTTGTCGCAGTCGCGCGGATCGCGGCTGCCCGGCGGCGCCGGGCCGCGCGTGGTGATCATCTCCACGTAGGCGTCTCGGATCCGCGACAGGCGGAGGCATTCGTGCAGGACGGCGGCAACATCCGCTCGCCCCTGGGGGCAGGTCAGGCGCAGGCGCTCCATGCTGCGGAAGAAGCGGTCCAGATGGTCGTCCAGTCGAAAGAAGCGCCCTCGCCAGACGCCGACCACGTCGTAGGTGACGTCCGATTTGAGAAATCCCCAGTCCAGGAGCGGAATGCGCGCCTCGCCGACCGGCATGTAGCGGCCGTCGACGAAGGCCGCGCCGGCCGCGAAGGGGTTGTCCGCCGGGATCGCTTCGGCCATGGCTTGTTCTGTTTCTCCGCGCTCACGGATGCACGGTCCAATGCCCCTCGATCCGGCCCGCCCAAGGGCCCGCAGCATCGCACAGGACCGGCAGCTTCTCCAGGTTGAACCGGCCGCGGGCGACCAGGCCCCCAAGGCGACGACGACGGCTTCGAACGCGGGGCAAATCCGCCGTTTGCGGCAAATCGGCCTTGACGCGTGCTTGCAAGCCGCGGAACGTTGACCGGCTCGGCCGTTTCGCACCCGATGGGCATCCATGAAGACATCGGTTCACACGGTCCGGACACCCGAGGCCGCCCCGGCCTTTAATCCGGCCTTTCGCCGGGCGTTCGCGCACTTGATCGCTTGGCGCCGGGCTCGGCGGCCGCACCATGCCCGAGACCGTGCGCTACTCGGCGGTCCTGGCGGTGCACACCCTCTGGCTTGCGGCGCGCGCGCACGGCTTGGGAGTCGGCTGGGTCTCGATCCTCGACCCCGAGGCGGTGTCCCGGATGCTGGAGACGCCGCCCGAATGGTCGCTCATTGCCTACCTCTGTATCGGTTATCCCGTGGAAGAGCACCTGGACCCGGAACTGGAGCGCCATGGCTGGCAGGCCCGCGAGGCGGCCTGCCGCCGGGTACTCAGGCGGTGAGGTCGGTTTGGCCGGAGCCGCGGAAAGCACCATCCGTATCGATCTGACGATCGCCGCCGGGCGCCCGTCTCTGCTCCATGCCGGTTGGGACGGTTTCCCGCAAGCCGAGCGCGCCGAGGACCGGTCTCGCCCGAACCTCCAGCCGTTTCTTGACCGGAAACCCCGCGTTCCGGCCTATGCAAATCGTTGTAGGGGCTTTATCTATATGGGTTTATGCCGATCAGCCAAAACGGGATTGCCGCCCTTGAAGAGATCTGTTAACATGCTGGAATCGAAGGAGTTTTGTTAACCCTAACGGGTTACCCGCCGGCCCCCCGGGTCGGCGTCAGGCACAGCGGCCGAGGCGAGTGGGCGGCCCAAACAACGAGGATGAGGGACATGACGTTCAAGTGGCTTGTTAGCAGCATTTCGGGCGTGGCCCTGCTCGCCGCGGCGGCCTGCGCCGGACCGGACCCGTGGCAGGAGGATCAGGAGATGGCGACCGCCGCGTTCAAGGCGGGCAACTATCCCGTGGCCGAACAGCGGTTCAGGATCGCCGTGCAACGGGCGCAGGGCTTCGGACGCAACGATCCGCGTCTGGCGGCGACGTTGAATGATCTGGGGCAAACCTACTTCCAGCTCGCCAGGTACGATCAGGCCGAATCGCTCTACCTGCGCGCCCTGGACATTCGCGAATCGCGCCTGGGTCCGGACGATCCGACAGTCGCCGACACTTTGAACAATCTGGCCTTCCTTTACGTCGAGCAGGGTCGCTACCGCGAGGCCGAACCCTTGCATATGCGCGCCTTGACGATCCGCGAAAGCAAGCTGGGGCTGGACCACGTGGACGTGGCCACCAGCCTGAACAACCTGGCCCGACTCTACGAAGCCGAGGGCCGCTACGCGGAGGGCGTGCCGCTGTGTCTGCGCGCCATCGAGATCCTCAAGGAGCGGCGGCTCGAGAAACATCCCTACATGGCGGCGACGCTCAACAACCTGGGCGCCGTTTACGTGGGCCTGGACCGCGAGGAGGACGCCGAACCGCTGTACCTGGAAGCCGTTGACATCACCCGCGACAAGCTGGCGCCGGCCCATCCGCAGATCGCCGCGAGCCTCAACAACCTGGCGGCGCTTTACGTGATCGAGGGCCGCGCCTCGGAGGCCGAGCCGCTGTACCGCGAATCCCTGAACATGGCCCGCGGCACGCTCGGGGTCGACCATCCGCAGACGGCCCGCGTCCTCTCGAACATGGGAATCATGTACGCCAAGCAGGGGCGTTACAGCATCGCCTTGCCGCTGCAACAGGAGGCCCTGACGATCCGGGAGAAGCGCCTGCCGGGGGACCATCCGCTGCTCGCCGACAGCCTGCAGCAAATGGCCGAGGCCCTGCGCGGCGCGGGCCGCGAGGCCGAGGCCGGCCGGCTCGACCGGCGTGCCCGTCTGATCCGCGGAGAGCCCAAGTAATACCGACGAGCAAATGAACGGACTCGGGCCGTTCACTTGCGAGCAGGCAGGCGGACGGCGCGGCGCTATGGCGTCGCGCCTGCGGTTTTGGGCGCGAATTCGCCCCGGCCCAACTTGTCGCGCAGAAGCCGGACCAGCCCGTCGATGCCGCCCATCCGCTTGATCACCGATCCGTATTCGGACCGCAGGGTGATGACCATGCTCACGCCCTCGACCACGACATCGAAGATCTGAAACC
>JBHIDD010000286.1:0-3415 GCA_046759925.1 Kiloniellaceae bacterium | reverse complement strand
GGGGAGGGTGTCGGTGGCAGCGCAGGTAGCGCACAGCGAGGCTGTCGCTCATGATCTTGGCAGGCTCCAGGTCCCCAGCTTCAAAGAGCGGGGCTGGGTGCCTGCTATTACGTTTCTCGTAGATGCCGCGGCTATCGAGACGGCCTTACTCCTTGGCTATCTGTCACGGATCGCCCTCTCTTCCTGGTGGCCGATGAGTCTTTCACCGACCACTTTCGCCGGTCTGAGCGTTGGTGTGTTGGTTTTACCGATGGCCTACTTTATGGTCGGGTTGCATCCCGGCTATGGCCTGGGCGCCGTCGAACGGCTGCGCTTGCGTGCCACGACAACAATCTGTGTCTTCGGCACGCTCATCGTTTGGGATAACATCGTCCAGTCCGGGGCTTGGTCTCGCGGCGTTATGCTCGCGACCTTTATTTTTGCCCTGCTGCTTGCACCGCTTTTTGAAATTCTGGTCCGTGGTCTGCTGATTCGCGGAGGGCTTTGGGGCACGCCCGTTCTAATGCTGGGCGCCGGCAAGACCGGTGCCATGCTCGCGCGCATCTTAAGGGCCGAACCGCAGCTCGGCTTCGTACCGATCGCGTTCCTGGACGACAGCCTGGCCGGAAACCGGACAGACGTCGAGGGCATCCCGATTCTCGGAACCACTGAGGAGGCCAGCGGGCTGAAGAATCACGTCAAAACAGTGCTCGTGACCATGCCTAAGGTTGGAAGCAAACGGCTCGGCCAGCTGTCCCAGAATTTACCCTTTCCCCGGATAATCGTGGTTCCGGACCTGCTCGAATTGCCGAGCCTGTGGGTTACATCGCGCGACCTTGGCGGTGTTCTCGGCCTGGAGCTCACACGCAACCTTCATATCCCGCGCAATCGGATCATCAAGCGCATCACCGACTATGTTTTGAGCGTCCTTTTCTTTGTAATGAGCCTCCCGATCATCGCTGGTACTGCCTTGTGCATTAAACTCGTGAGCCCGGGCCCGGCGTTTTACACACAGGAACGAATCGGAACGCGGGGGCGAAATTTTCGTATGATCAAGCTGCGCACGATGCACCCCAACGCCGATGCCCGTTTGGAAGACTATTTGCATGAGAATCCAGCGGCCCGGGCGGAATGGTTCCGATTTGTTAAGCTAAGAAACGACCCGAGGCTTGTGCCAATCTTCGGCGCGTTCTTCCGGAAGATAAGCCTCGACGAGCTTCCTCAATTATGGAACGTTTTGCGAGGGGATATGAGCCTAATAGGCCCGCGGCCCTTCCGCGATGTCGACCTGCCGCATTACGGGTCTGATTTTCTTGCCCTTCGCGGGTCGGTACGTCCCGGCATTACCGGGCTCTGGCAAGTGCTGGCGCGAAGCGACGGCGACGCAAAGTCCAAGGAAACGCTAGATTCGTACTACATCCGTAATTGGTCATTGTGGCTCGACCTTTATGTCTTGATCCGAACGCCCTGGGCGGTAGTTTGTATGAAAGGCGCGTGCTGAGCGACGATGCCACGAGGGTAACGTCCATGGCGTCGCGCGTGGGAAGAGGCCCGGCGGATCATCGCCTGGAGCCGCGGCGGAAGCCCTGGGCAGAGGCTTGCGGCGGCGAGGTGCCGGATACGCGCTTGCTCGTTACGCAGTTGTACCGGCCGCAGCTTGCGTCGGTGGTGATCGGCGCAGCGCCGAACTCCGGGATGCGGTTAAGGCGGATATCGCATGGGGAGTGGGCGACTGCGTAGCAGATTCGAGGTCGTTGTGTTCGACGACCTGCATACTGGGCGTTGCGGGACGGTCCCTTGCGGCGCCGCCCCGCAGTACCCATCGTTGTGAAATCCAACCCTATCAAACGAGATCAGATCGCCCATCGGGTTGCCCGGCTCGCCTGTTACGGCATTGCCATCACCTCCTGCAGAGCGGCGAAGACGACATCGACGCCGATCGCTTCCATGCACGGGGGCGGACGGCGAGGAAACTCGAATCCGAGCTTCAAGTAGCCGCAGCCGGGAATCGACGGAGTTATAGCGACGGATCGCGGACCGATCGGCCCCCAACGCTCGGCCGAGGTCGGCCCATGCAGCCCGACCAGGCGGCTTCCAAGAACCGCGGCCATGTGCATGATCCCGGTATTCACACTGACCACCGCCGCGGCATGTTTCAGCGATGTCGCCGTCTCCTCCAGCGAAAGCTTCCCTGCCAGGTTGAGGACCTTATCCCCAGGCAGGTTGATCGTGGCTACGAGTTCCCGCGTCGCGGAGGCATCGAACGGCGCCCCGGTCACAGCAATGCGGTGTCCGAGGGCAGAGACGCGATGGGCAAGATCCACCCACCGCTCGACCGGCCATTGCTTGAGAGATCTGCCGCTGCCTCCAGGCCAGGGATGAAAAACGATTGTCCCGGCGAGTTCCGAGGTCTTCGTTTTCTCGTCAAGTTCGGATGATAATGTCAAGCGCGGCACGGCTTCGGGCGATAGGCCGACGGCGCGCAGGAGCTCACGCTGGTTCTCCAGTTCGTGCCGGTCGGGGGAGTGATCGGCGCTTCGGTCGTAGGCGAAATGTCGATACTGTCCCGGCGTCCGATACCCGATGGTGAACCGCGGCCGGGCAAGGGCGCAGCAGACGGCATTGGTCCGCGCCCACGGCCCGAAATCGATGAGAATGTCGAAGCTTTGCCGGCGCAACAGAGCGACGGTCCGGACCGGACTCTTTATCGGCGCCATGATCCACTCGTCGGCATCGGCGACAAGCGGGCCCAGGCCCGCATTGCTCGGGCCCAGCAGCAGGACGATCCGGGCATCCGGAAAATGACGGCGCAGGTCGGCGGCCACGGCCGTCATCAAAACGGTATCGCCGATGGCGGCCGTCTGCAGCAGGCCAATCGAGTCGATTCGATCGGGCCATTGCCGTCTCCGGCGCCCCAGTGCAAGCAAGAGCACTAGCGGAATTCCGAGGTAGCGGTCCAGGATCTTCTCGAGTGAACTACTTCGGCCGATACGCCGGCGCGCATTACGGGGTACATTCTGTCTCACTGTACATTCTGTTTCACTGGCACCAGGACTCTTCTTCGCGAATCTTTACCCCCCCACTGCATTGGCCGCATCGCGGCCCGCCGGCACACTTCCACGATCGATTCAACCGGTTCTCCGAATATGATTTGATTGATACAGAAAGACGACTACGCTCGTCTATTGCTTTTCTTCAGGATTCTCCATTGGTCAGGTCCGGGAAGTGCTGAAATTTCGGTCCGCGGTTCGCAAGAGCAACTGACCGCCCCGCTCACCCCCCCGGGATTTCTGCCGGTCTCAGCGCAATCGGCCCCGCGGAACTGTGGAAGATGGGTCAAGGGCCCCGATAGGGACCGCATCGACGCCATCCTCGTGGGCGCCGGCTCAGCTCCCGCGACCGCGTCCGATCCAGAATCTCCTCGAACTTCATCAAC
>JBHIDD010000285.1:0-3419 GCA_046759925.1 Kiloniellaceae bacterium | reverse complement strand
CTGGTCCGGCGCGAGCGGCGGGTAGGCCCGTCGCATGGTCGCGAGGATGCCGGCCAGCAGGATCCACCCGGTGAAGCGGTTGGATCTGAACCGGACCAGGCAGCTCGTCGGATCGTCGGGATCGAGGGTCGCGATCTGCCAGGCGAACTGCGCGGCCACCCCCGCGAGGCCCAGGTAGAAGGGCCAAGCCAGCCCGGCGCCGATCCCGGCGCCCAGCATGAGCAGCGCGGCCAGCGCGTAGAACACGACGAGCCACGTCTTGGTGGCCGCGCCCAGCTTGAGCGCCGAGGACTTGACGCCGACCAGGGCGTCGTCCTCCTTGTCCTGATGGGCGTAGATGGTGTCGTAGCCCAGCGTCCAGGCAACGCCAGCGCCGTACAGCAGGACCGCCGGCCAGGCGAGGCCCCCGGTTGCCGCGGCCCAGCCCAGGAGCGCGCCCCAGTTGAAGGTCAGGCCCAACCAGGCCTGGGGCCAATAGGTGATGCGCTTCATGAAGGGATAGGTCAGCACCAGGGCCAGCGAGGCGATGCCGAGGAGGATCGCGAAGCGGTTGAACTGGAGCAGCACGACGAGGCCGGCGAGCAACTGGGCGCCCAGGAAAACCACCGCCTGGGACACGGAGATCTGGCCGCTCGGGATCGGCCGGGCCGCGGTGCGCGCCACCCGGGCGTCGATGTCGCGGTCGACGATGTCGTTGTAGGTGCAGCCCGCCCCGCGCATCACCAAGGCGCCGATCGCGAAGAGCAGGCCAAGCCGCCAGTCGGGCCAGCGCCCCTGCGCCCCGGCGGCGAGCGAGAGGCTCCACCAGCAGGGGAACAGCAGGAGCCAAGCGCCGATCGGCCGGTCGATCCGGATCAGGCGCAGATACGACCGGACCGCCGCCGGGGCCAGACGCAGGGTCCAGTGGTCGGCCGCGATGTCGCTGGCATCCCGCGGGCCGCGCGGCACTGTGCCGGGTGGCTCGGTCATGGCCTAATCTTGTGGCTCGGTCATGGCCTCTTCTTTACGCTGCTTGGCTTGGAGGGCTCAAGCCTGGACGGCTCCCTGGCCGCCGGTGCGAAGACGCCGGGCCGGAGGAAAGGGCAGGACCAATGGCCCAGGAACCCATCGAGACGCGGCTTTACGTGGCGGCGGACCTGGATGCCGGGCGCCAGGTCGGCCTCGACCACGCCCGGGCCCATTACCTGCGCAGCGTGCTGCGCTTGCAACGCGGCGCGAAGCTTGCCGTGTTCAACGCGCAAGACGGGGAATGGCTGGCGCGCATCGGCGGTCTGGGCAAGGGCTGGTGTTCGCTCGAAATCGAATCACAGCGCCGCCCGCCGGAGCCCGAGCCGGACCTTTGGCTGGTCTTCGCGCCGATCAAGCGGGCCCGCATCGACTTTATCGCCGAAAAGGCGACCGAGCTCGGCTGTTCCCTCCTCCAGCCGGTGATCACCCGGCATACCGTGGTCACCCGGGTCAATTGCGAGCGCCTCGCGGCCAATGCGCGCGAGGCGGCCGAGCAGTGCGGGCGGCTGAGCGTGCCCGAGGTGCGTGCGCCGCTTGATCTGGGCGCGCTGATCGCCGGCTGGCCGAGCGAGCGACGGCTGCTGCTCTGCGCCGCATCGGGCGAGGCCCGGCCCATCGCCGAGGCGCTTGCCGAGGCCCGGGCGGCCGATTCGAGCGCGGGCGCGGCGCCTTGGGCCGCTATGACCGGGCCGGAGGGCGGCCTTGCGCAAAGCGAACTTGACGCCCTGCGCGATCTGCCGTTTGTTACCCCGGTCGGTTTGGGGCCCCGTTTGCTTCGTGCCGATACGGCGGCGTTGGCCGCTCTGGCCTGCTGGCAGGCGGTCCTGGGCGGCGGGCGGCTCCGGCCTCCCGGCGGCGCGCCGCAACGAAGCTAAGGCCGAACGGGACCCTTCGTTATCCTGCGCAGGCTCCAGACAAATCCGGATGTCCGCCCCGCCGCAATCCAAGGGTGAGCCGATCACCGGCAAGGCCCAACTGGTCGCCGACCTGGAGGCCGGCTGCAAGCCGCGCGCCGACTGGCGGATCGGCACCGAGCACGAGAAATTCGCCCATACGCTCGAGGATCTGCGGCCCCTGCCGTACGAGGGCGGCCGGAGTATCCGCGCCATCCTGGAGGGCCTGGCCGCGCGCTTCGACTGGACGCCGATCTTCGAGGAGGACCGTCCGATCGCGCTTAACAAGGGCGACTGCAACGTGACCCTGGAGCCCGGCGGCCAACTGGAACTCTCCGGCGCGAAGCTGGAGAACATCCACCTGACATGCGACGAGGTGCACGCCCATCTGGACCAGGTCAAGACCGTGGCCGAACCGCTCGGCGTCGGCCTGATGGGCCTCGGCTTCCAGCCCAAGTGGCCGCGTGCGGAGATCCCCTGGATGCCCAAGGGTCGTTACCGGATCATGCGCGACTACATGCCCAAGAAGGGCAAGCTCGGCCTCGATATGATGCTCAGGTCGTGCACGGTGCAGGTGAACCTCGACTTCGAGTCCGAGGCCGACATGGTCAAGAAGTTCCGCGTCGGCCTTGCCCTGCAGCCGGTGGCGACCGCCCTTTTCGCCAATTCGCCCTTTGCCGAGGGCAGACCGAACGGGTTTCTGAGCTACCGCAGCCATGTCTGGACCGACACCGATCCGGACCGCTGCGGCATTCTGCCCTTCGTCTTCGAGGACGGCATGGGCTTCGAGCGCTACGCCGACTACGCCCTCGACGTGCCCATGTACTTCGTCTATCGCGATGGCCGCTACATCGACGCCAGCGGCCAGTCGTTCCGGGATTTCATGGCCGGCAAGCTGCCGGCGCTGCCCGGCGAGGTGCCGACGAGCACCGACTGGGCCGATCACCTCTCCACCCTTTTCCCCGAGGTGCGCATGAAGCACTTCCTCGAGATGCGCGGCGCCGACGGCGGGCCCTGGCGCTCGCTGTGCGCGCTGCCGGCGTTTTGGGTCGGCCTGCTCTACGACCAGGACTCCCTTGACGCCGCCTGGGATCTGGTCAAGGACTGGACGCCCGAGGAGCATGCCTACCTGCGCGCCGAGGTGCCGCGCCGGGCGCTCGAGACGCAGCTGCACGGCGCCACGCTGGCGGATGTGGCCCGCGCGGTCCTCCCGCTCGCCGAGGCGGGCCTGAAGCGCCGCGGCGTGCTCGACCGCGGCGGTGACGACGAAACGCAGTATCTCACTTCGCTCTTGGAGACGGCCGAGAGCGGCCGCTGCCCGGCGCAGGAAAAGTTGGCCGCCTTTGACGGCCGCTGGGGCGGAAGCGTCGATTCGGTCTTCACCGAGGAGGCGTATTAATACCAACCGTCCTTGATATTGAGCCATGTCATGGGTGCAAATCGGTTCGTCCGGCCCGAGTCGCAAACAGGGCGCGGCGCGAAGCGCGATCAAGGCGACATCGGGCAAGCGGCGCCCAA
>JBHIDD010000284.1:0-3440 GCA_046759925.1 Kiloniellaceae bacterium | reverse complement strand
GTCGGAGAGACGCCCATCGTTCCGCCAATGGCGGCGATTGCCTGTGCCGTCGAGAACGCCCTCGGCATTCGTTTCGGCGAGCTGCCCATGTCTCCGCCGCGGGTGCTGAAGGCCATCGACGAGGCCGCGGGCGGCGAGAGGGTTTAATGCCATGGCCCGGGTCGTGCTCACCGGCAATCTGAGAAAGTTCACCGGCGGCCAGACCGAGCTCGAGCTGGAGGCCGGCAACGTCCGCCAGCTGTTTCGCGAACTCGGCGAGCGCTACCCGAACCTCAAGCCGCATCTCGAGGCGGGCTTGGCCGTCGCCATCGACGGTCAGATCTACCAGGACGCCTGGCTCGAGCCGATCCCCGCCGATAGCGAGGTGCACCTGCTGCCGCAGATCGCCGGCGGGTAGTTGGGGGAGGGCCGCGGTGACCGCGGGTAATACCGGCAGGGGCCCCCATGCGTCGGTGCCACGGCTCCGCGAGCGCATCGTTCAGGACCTTGCCGGGGATAATTGCGCCGCCCTTCTCGCCTCAGGATTCCTGCATGAATCTGGGTTTTCAGAAACCGCGGCCGCTTATCCAGCCGACGGCTTGTCCGCAAGCCTATCCATTTCAGGTCGCCTCGATCGGCAATGCCAGGGACGCCGGATCTGCAGGTGAACGACGGAAACCGCGACCATCCCACCGACCCATCGCAGCGTTGAAACCGATGAACCGGATGGGCTAACTGTGGCAAGGGGAAGCCATGGAGATTCGGTTTCGAGCCGCCGTTCAGCGCGCCCGTCCGGGTCGAGCGCGCCTTTCGAGCGGCTCCCTGTGGGGCCCGGGCCGCGGGGTTGGGTTCATGTCCTTCGGGCCAATAAGGGGGTCGTGTAAGAGATGGGTGCATTTAAGGAACCGCACGGTGGCGTTCTGAAAGAGCTCTACCTCGGAGAATCCGCCGCCGAGGAAGAGAAGCTCAAGGCGCAGGATTACAAGTCGTGGGACCTCACGGCGCGCCAGCTCTGCGATATCGAGCTGATCCTGAACGGCGCCTTCTCCCCACTCGAAGGATTTCTCACCCGGCAGGAATACGAGAGCGTCCTTCAGGAGATGCGCCTGCCCTCGGGCCTCCTCTGGCCGATCCCGATCACGCTCGACGTCAATCCGAAGTTCGCGGAAGAGATCGGCGAGGGCGCGGCCATCGCCCTGCGCGACCCGGAGGGTGTGATCATCGCGACGATGGAGATTGAGGACATCTGGACCCCGGACAAGTCCTTGGAGGCGGCCGCCGTCTTCGGGACAGAGGATGTCGCCCACCCGGGGGTCGACTACCTCGTGAACCGCGCCTACGAGGTCTACATCGGCGGCAAGCTGAGGGGCGTGGAGCCGCGCGTCCACTACGACTTCAAGCTGCTTCGGGATTCGCCCTCGGAGCTTCGTGGGCGCTTCCGCAAGCTCGGATGGCGCAAGGTCGTGGCCTTTCAGACGCGCAACCCCATGCATCGAGCACATCAGGAGCTGACCTTCCGCGCGGCGCGGGAGAACGAGGCCAATCTCTTGATCCATCCGGTCGTGGGCATGACCAAGCCCGGCGACGTCGACCACTACACCCGGGTGCGTTGTTACGAGCACATTCTCGAGAAGTATCCGGAGCAGACCACCACCTTGAGCATCCTGAACCTCGCCATGCGCATGGCCGGGCCGAAGGAGGCGCTGTGGCACGGCATCATTCGCAAGAACTTCGGCTGCACCCATTTCATCGTCGGCCGCGACCATGCCGGGCCCGGAAAGACTCGCGACGGCCAGCCTTTCTATCCACCCTACGAGGCGCAGGATCTTTTCAGCAAGCATCAAGAGGAGCTCGACATCACCATGGTGCCCTTCCAGCAGATGGTCTACGTCGAGGACAGGGCGCAGTACCTACCGGTCGACGAGACCACCCCGGACATGACGATCAGGACCATCACCGGCACGGAGTTTCGACGCCGGCTGGGGGAAGGTCTGGACATTCCCGAGTGGTACTCCTTCCCCGAGATCGTCGAGGAGCTGAGCAAGATCTATCCGCCTCGGCACAAGCAGGGCTTCACCGTGTTCTTCACCGGTCTCCCGAGCGCCGGGAAGTCGTCCATCGCCAATGCCCTCCTGGTCAAGCTGCTGGAGAACGGAGATCGCAACGTGACGCTCTTGGATGGCGACGTGGTCCGCAAGAACCTTTCCAGCGAGCTCGGTTTCTCGAAGGAACACCGCAACCTCAACATCCTGCGCATCGGCTTCGTCGCCGCCGAGATCACCAAGAATGGGGGCGTTGCCATTTGCGCGCCCATCGCGCCCTATCGCGCGACCAGGCGGAGGGTTCGCGAGACGATCGAGGCGGTCGGGGGTTTTATCGAAGTCCATGTGGCGACGCCGCTCGAGGTGTGCGAGCGGCGGGATCGAAAGGGACTCTACGCCAAGGCCCGTGCCGGCACGATCAAGGGGTTCACGGGAGTCGACGATCCTTATGAGGAACCGGAGCACCCTGAGATGGTGATCGACACCCAAACACTGCTTCCGGATCTTGCCGCGCACCGGATCCTGGTGAAGTTGGAGACCATGGGCTTCATCCGCTGACCGGCCTGTCGGCGCGCGTTCCCGCTGTCTTGGGCCCCTCGAGGCGGCGGCCCGCGCCGCGCCCAGGTCCGGAGCGTCGCACCTCATGATGTGTTGACCTCGGAAGGTTGCGGCCTTCGGCAGCGAAGCGGCCCGGCGCATGCGGGGGGGTGCGTTCATGTTTTATTAACCATAGTGGCCATAACGTCATGACGTGCGCATGTTCGCAACGCCGCGCGTGATCGCTCGCGCGGGCCGCCAAGGGAAGGGGGCAGGCCATGGATTACGACGACGAATTTCTGAAGAGCATTCCGCATTTCCTCCGTCGGCACGACGACATCTTGTCGAATCCGGCGCCGGCCAAGGCATCCGGGGCACCCCGGAACGGGTGCGATGCGGACCAGGCCTCGGGGATGGCCGGCCAGGCGCCGCTGCCGCCGCGCCGGGCCGCTTCACGGGCGCAGGCCGCGGCGCCGACGGCCGCCGGCGAGGGCGGGATCGCGCCGGCGTCCGCTGCGACACCGCCGGCCCCTGCCGCTTCCAGACCGGGGTCATGGCCCCACGATGGCCGAGGCAAGGGCAGCGGGGAGACCCGCTTCGGGGCGGCGCTGCGCAAGCAAAGGGCCGCCCGTGCGCCTCAAGACTCCGCGCCGCAGAGCGTGGCGGACCAGGCCCCCGATGACGCCGATGCTGCCTTCCAGGTGACCCTGCCCCGGCGCGTGATCCGCCAGATCCGCATGCGCGCCGCCGAAGAGGGCACGACGCACCGGGCGATCATCCTGAGATCCCTGCGCGCGGCGGGTCTCTCGGTCCCGGAAGGCGTGGATATCGACCGGCGCACGCTGGCCGCAAGGAGCCGCCACCAGGACGCGCCGCGCGCCT
>JBHIDD010000283.1:0-3442 GCA_046759925.1 Kiloniellaceae bacterium | reverse complement strand
CCGACGCTGCCCGCCTCGACCAGCCGGTCGCGGAAATCCAGCACGACCCGGTAGTTCTCCCGCGAATCCGGATCGGCGAGTTCGGCGAGGCGGTCGGTCGAGACGGCCGCGCGCGGGTTTTGCAGCAGCGCCTCGTGCAGGGCCCGTTCGGCGGCGCAGGATTCTTCGACCGGGCGCACCTCGGGCCGCAGGAAATAGGCGCGCAGGAAGTCGTCGGTGACCGCCAGCATTCCCTCGGCCGTGCGGTCAACCAAGTGGAAGCCCGAGTCGCGCCAAAAGTCCGGCATGGCTGCTTGTATATGGCCTGCGACGGCGCTCTGTCCAGGGCGCCTGACCGAGGCGCTTGCAGGGTCCAGTGCTCGCTCTGGACGAGGCCGCGGCGAGGTGCAATAGTCCCGGCGCTTGACCGGGCAGGAGGAGCCTATGGCGGGTATCACGCTTGGAACGCGGCTTTACACCTGGCTCAGGGGCCAGGAGGTCGGCCGCGACGAGTTCGGTAACCGCTATTTCCGCGAAAAGGGCGGCGGCAGGGTGCATCGGGATTCGATCCGCCAGGAGCGGCGCTGGGTGATCTACAACGGCGACGTGGAAGCCAGCCGCGTGCCGCCGGAGTGGCATGCCTGGCTGCATCACACCACCTCCGAGGTTCCCCCCGAGGGTGGCCCGCCGAAGCGGCCGTGGCAGAAACAGCATCTGCCGAACCTCACCGGCACCAGCGCGGCCTATCGCCCGCCGGGGCACACGCTGAAGGGCGGCCGGCGCGCCAAGGGCACCGGTGACTACGAGCCCTGGACCCCCGACTGAGCTTTGGCGCGGGCCGGCCGCGCGGGCGGCGGCGCGGCACCCCGGCCGATATCGGGCCCGGCCCGGGCGCGCCGGGTGACGGACAAGGGAGACCCCCATGAGAAGGAACATCATCGAGACCGTGATGGGCGGCGTCGTGCTACTGGTCGCGACCGGCTTCGTCGTTCTCGCCTTTCAGAGCGGTTCCGTACGCCCGGTCTCGGGTTACGAGGTCACGGCCGAGTTCGACAACGCCTCGGGCATCACGCCCGGCAGCGAGGTGCGCATGTCGGGTGTCAAGATCGGCACGGTGCGGAGCCAGCGGCTCGACCCCGAGAATTACTTCGCCGTGGTGACCCTGACGATCTCGGAGTCCATCAAGCTGCCGACCGACACCTCGGCCCGGATCATCGCCGACGGCCTGCTGGGCAGCAACTTCGTCGCCCTGGAGCCCGGCGGCGACGAGGAGACCATCCCGCCCGGCGGGCAGATCAACTTCACCCAGGGCTCGATCAACGTGGTCGATCTGCTCGGCCGCTTCATCTTCAGCGCCGCCGAGACGGCGGGCAAGACGGGTCAGTGATCCGGGATAGCGGTTCAGGACAAGGCGGTGACCCCGAAAACCGCAGAGACCAATGGGCCCCCGGCCTCCGGGGCCGCGTCGGCCGGCGGTTCGCCTGGCGGGCCGGCACAGCATTGGGACCCCGCACGCTATGCGCGTAACGCCCGTTTCGTGGCCGATCTGGCCATGCCCGTCGTCGACCTGCTCGCCCCCCGGCCGGGGGAACGGATTCTCGACCTCGGCTGCGGCGACGGGGTGCTCACCGAAAAGATCATGGCCCGTGGCGCGGCGGTCGTCGGTGTCGACATGAGCGCGGACCAGGTCGCCGCGGCGCGTGCGCGGGGCCTGGATGCCCGGGTCGGGGACGGCGCCGCGCTTGTCTTCGACGCGGAATTCGACGCCGTGTTCTCCAACGCCGTGTTGCACTGGATCCGCAACCCCGATGCGGTGATCGACGGCGTGCGGCGGGCGCTCAAGCCCGGCGGGCGATTCGTCGGCGAGATGGGCGGCAAGGGCAACGTGGCCCGGATTACGGGGGCGCTGGTGGCCGCGCTCGACCGGCGCGGCCTGGACGGCGAGGCGGCGAACCCCTGGTACTTCCCGGCCCCGGGTGCCTACCGCGTCAAGCTCGAGGCCCACGGCTTTACCGTCGATTCGATCGAATTGATCGCGCGCCCCACGCCGCTGCCGGGCGAGATGGCCGATTGGCTGGCGACCTTCGCCGAACCCTTCGCCGCCCGCCTGCCCGAAGCCGCGCGCCCCGGCTACGTCGCCGAGGTGATCGACGCCCTCCGACCTGAGCTCTGCGACGCGGCGGGGAGGTGGACCGCGGATTACGTGCGGCTCCGCTTCGCCGCCCGGAAGCCGGCGTGAAACCCGCCGCGGCGCTTGCTTTGGGCCGTCCGCCCGCCTAAGTCTTGTGCTGTCTTGCGCGCCGTATTCGAGGATGCCTCCCGTGACCGGTCCGGCCGACAGGAAGTTCAAGGCTCCCACGTGGCTGAAGCCCGAGGGCCAGCCGGTGTCCTGCCGCGAGAAGATCAAGGTGCTGAACGAGAACCTGGAGGAAATCCGCCAGATGTGCCAGGACGCGCTGGAAGACGGCATCCTGATGGAGTGCGACGAGGTGCAGATCCGCGCCGCCTTGCACCGCCTGGTCGATTCGCTGGAGAACCCCTATAGGGGCCGGGCCAAGGGCTGAGCCGATGCGCCGGTTGATTTTCGCGGTCTCTGTCGCCTGGGCCGTCCTGATGGCCGGGGGCGCCGTCGCCGCCGGCGACCAGGAGGGCCGGTACACGAGTGCCGTCCTGCAGGGCCTGGACAAGACCACGGCGCGGGTCTCCACCGTCACGGCGCCGGTGGGCGCGGTCGCCCGCTTCGGCACGCTCGAGATCGTCGCCCGGGCCTGCCACAAGAAGCCGCCGACCGAACCGCCGGAAAGCGCCGCCTTCCTCGAGATCGTCGACGTCCGGCCGGATTCCCCCGCGGTCAGGGTCTTCACCGGCTGGATGTTCGCCTCCTCGCCGGCGCTCTCGGCGATGGAGCATCCGGTCTACGACGTCTGGGTGATCGACTGCCGCGTCGCGCCGCCGCCGGCGGCAACGCCGGAGCAGGCGGCCGAATCGGAGACACCCGGCGAATCCGTGGCGGCGCAACCGGGGGAGAACTGAGGCGGGTTGGGCTCGGCGCGGCCAGGTCCGGCCAAGGGGTCCCGTTCAGCCCGGCCTTGCGCGCTGCACCCATCGTGCGACAATGGCGGTTCCGGACCACCGAGCGGGAGGGCGAAGGGATGCCGATTTTGCGCCGGCTGCTGATCCAGGCCGCGGCCAAGATCGCGACCGATCCGCGCTTGCGCGCCAAGGCGGCGGAGGTCGTCGCGCGCGACGTCAAACCGCGCGCCGAGGCGGCCTGGCGCAAGGCGCAGCCCAAGCTCGAGGCCGCCAGGGAAGACCTGCGCGAGATCGCCGCAGAAACCGATCCGCGCGAGAGGCCCCGGGAATTCGTCGCCAAGGTCAAGGCGCGGTTCATCGGCTCGAAAAAGCGGAGCTAGGGCCGCTTCGCGCGCGCCGCGTCGCCAAGGGAAGGGATTAGGGAGACCAC
>JBHIDD010000282.1:0-3464 GCA_046759925.1 Kiloniellaceae bacterium | reverse complement strand
TTCTACGATGCGGACGCGGAAGATTTCTTCGCCGAGGCACTCAAGGCGGCGCGCCAGGGGTTGGTCGAGGTGCCTTTCGCCTATCACGGAACCTATGCCGGCGCGCCCGGGCAGCGTCCTCCGAAGGGGCTGCCCGCCATCGCCGCCGAGGAGGTGTCACGAGGCATGGCGAAGGTCACGCCGGACGCGAAGAGCGGTCGCCTTCAGGTCGAACTCGAGCCGCTGTGGGCCATGACTGCGGTGCCGTGCCGGGTCGCGCCCGGTCACGGCGGCTGCCCGGGCTGCGGGATCTTCCCGGTGCTGCATCAGGCCTACAGCGTTCTCGAAGGCGACCTCGTCGTGCTTTTCCAGACGGGCTGCGCCATGGTGGTGACCACGGGATATCCGCGCACGGCCCACCGGATCACTTACGTGCACAACCTGTTCCAGAACGGCGCGGCCACTCTGTCGGGCCTGGTCGAGATGTATCTGGAGCGGATGCGCCGCGGCGAGCTACCGGGATCGCCGGACATCACCTTCATGATGGTCACCGGGGATGGCGGTATGGACATCGGCATGGGCCCGGCGCTTGGGGCCGCCCACCGTAACCATCGCATGATCATCCTGGAGTACGACAACCAGGGCTACATGAACACCGGCGCCCAGCTTTCCTACGCCACCCCGATGGGTCATCGCACGTCCACGAGCGAGGTCGGCAGCGCGCGCGCCGGGAAGGTCTTTCACCACAAGGACACCGCCCAGATCTTTGCCGCCTGCCACCTGCCCTACGTCTTCACCGCCAGCGAGGGCTACCCGGAAGACTTCATGCGCAAGGTCGCCAAGGCGCAGTGGTATGCCAAGCGCGAGGGCCTGGTGTACGGCAAGGTTCTGGCGTTCTGTCCCCTCAATTGGCGCACGGCGGATGACGCAGCCGAGGAGGTCCTGCAGGCGGCCCTGGATTCATGCTTCTTCCCGCTCTACGAGGTGGAGAAGGGGCACACCGTCATTACTTACGATCCGGACGCTATCGGTCGACGCCGGCCCGTGGCGGACTGGCTCGGACTCATGGGCAAGACCAGGCACCTCCTTGCACCCGACAACGCGGAACGCCTCGAGGCCATCGAGACGGAGGTGGAACGACGCTGGCGGCGCCTGAAGGCGATGCACGAGCACCCGGGCCTTTGAACGATGCCAAAGATAATCGCGAAACGGGTTCTGACCCCCGTCACCAAGCTGTTCAGAGTCGAGGCGCCGCTCGTTGCGGCGGCGGCGCAGCCGGGGCAGTTCGTGATCGTTCGCGTCCACGAGGGTGGCGAACGCATCCCCTTGACCATCGCCGACTACGACCGCGACCGTGGCGAGATCACCATCGTGGTCCAGGAGGTCGGCGTCACGACCCGGCGCCTGGGGGCGCTGGAAGAAGGAGGAACGATCCTGGATCTGGTGGGTCCGCTCGGCAGCGCACTGGAGATCGCACCCGGCGGCCACGTTGTCGGCGTCGGTGGCGGCTTCGGTGCCGCCGCGCTTCTGTGCCTCATGCGCGAACTCACGGCACGCGGCCACCGCACGACGGCCATCATCGGCGCACGCCGAGAGGACTTGCTGATCCTGGTGAACGAACTCCGCGCCGTCTGCAACAATCTCGAGTTGTGCACGGACGACGGTTCGGTGGGATTCAAGGGTTTCGTGACGCAGCGGCTCGAACAGCTCATCGAGGGAGACGGCCCCGGGCGGCCGGACTGCGTCCTGGCCATCGGCCCGATGCCCATGATGCGCGCGGTCGCCGAAATCACACGCCCGGCAGCCATCCACACCGAGGCCTCTCTGGATCCGTTGATGATCGACGGCACGGGGATGTGCGGCGGTTGCCGGGTCACGGTCGGTGGTGAGGTGAAGTTCGCCTGCATGGACGGACCTTTCTTCGACGCCCATCAAGTGGACTTCGCCGAGGCCGTGCGACGCAGCAAGATGTATGTCGATCTAGAGCAGCAGGCGGCCAGTCGACAGGCGTCCGGGGGAGCCTACTGATGCCCGTCAAGCGCGCTGACAAGACCCCAATGCCCGAGCGTGATGCCGGCGCGCGTGCCCACGACTTCCTGGAGGTCAACGAGGGCTACGATATCCACCGGGCGATGTTCGAAGCGGAACGGTGCCTGCGCTGCCAGGATGCGGTGTGCGTCGACGGCTGCCCCGTGCGTATCCCAATTCCGGACTTCATCCATGCGATCGCGGCCGGCGACATGTCCCTGGCGGCCTCGATCCTGCGCACGGCGAACCCACTGCCCGCCATCTGCGGACGCGTCTGTCCCCAGGAGTCCCAGTGCGAAGAGCTGTGCCACATGAACAATCGCTTCTTCTCGGTGGCCATCGGTCACCTGGAACGGTTCGTCGCCGACTGGGAGCGCTCCCAGCCCGCGGGCGAGGACCGCGAGCCCCCGCGGCGCTCCGAGCGGGTCGCGGTAATCGGCTCGGGCCCGGCCGGTCTGGTCTGTGCCGGCCAGCTGGCGCGGATGGGCTACCCGGTGACCGTGTTCGAGGGCCTGCACGCCCCCGGCGGGGTGCTGCGTTACGGCATCCCGGAGTTCCGGCTGCCCAATGCGATCCTCGACTGGGAGATCGACCTCCTCAAGCGCCTCGGCGTCGAGATCGTTTGCAACGTCATCGTCGGCAAGACCATCACCCTCGACGACCTCTTCGAGCGCATGGGTTTTGCCGCGGTGTTCGTGGGCACCGGCGCCGGGTTGCCGAAGTTCCTCGGAATTCCGGGCGAGAACCTCAACGGGGTGTACTCTGCGAACGAGTTCCTGACCCGCATCAATCTCATGCGGGCGTACGAGTTCCCGAACGCCGACACCCCGATAAAGGTGGGAAAGCGGGTGGCGGTCATCGGCGCGGGCAACACGGCCATGGATACGATACGCTCGGCGCTGCGCATGGGTGCAGAGGAGGCGCTGATCGTCTACCGGCGTAGCGAGAAGGAGATGACAGTCCGCGTCGAGGAGTACCACCACGCCATCGGGGAAGGCGTCAAATTCCACTGGTTGACCAATCCCATCGAGAGCCTCGGCAACGAGGACGGGTGGGTCACGGGGCTCGAGTGCCAACGCATGGAGTTGGGCGAGCCTGACGACTCGGGGCGGGCGCGGCCGGTTGCGGTGGAGGGCACGGAGTTCGTGATCCCGGTGGACAACGTGGTGCTGTCGATCGGCAACACACCAAATCCCGTGCTCCTGAAGAGCGCTGTGGGATTGGAGACCGACCGATGGGGCTGCCTGGTGGTCGACGAGGAGACCGGCCAAACGTCACGCCCCCGGGTCTATGCCGGCGGGGACGTCGTCACGGGAGCCGCCACGGTGATTCTCGCCGCGGGCGCCGGCAAGAGCGCGGCCGAGGCCATCCATCTGGACCTGTCAGCCTCCCCGGCGAAGGATAGGGGGGTCGAGGTCCGATGATGGCAAAATCGACCAACTGATCGACCAAACCAC
>JBHIDD010000281.1:0-3471 GCA_046759925.1 Kiloniellaceae bacterium | reverse complement strand
TCGTCTCGGGCTGGATGACCCACAGTTGGTTTGGCGTGTTATTTTAATCGGGCGCCGGCCACCACCGCGGCGGGGGCTCTCGCGAAGCTGCAACATTTTTGGCACAGCGAATATGAGAACCACCCGGAGCTAGAGCGAGAGGGGGACTGTCAGCTGTTAAAGGATGCGGTCGAGGCCCCGGGCGGCGAAGTGTTCTTCATGCCCTGGAGGGAAGAGGCGATCCGGGCCCGCTACGGCCGCCTGCATTGCTGACAAATCGGAGACGGTGCCCTTTCGCCACACTCGCCCCGCTCCGGCGGGGCTTTTCTTTGGCCCGGTCGGAGTCACAATGTCAGGGCCATGACCCGACACGTTAGCGTCTTAGCGCTAGGACTTCTGCTGCCCTGGGCCGTCTTGGCCGATTTCGCTGGCACGGCCTCCGTGATCGACGGCGACACGCTTGAAATCCACGGCCAGCGTATTCGTCTGCACGGGATTGACGCGCCCGAATCACGTCAAATGTGCTTAGCGGAGGGCGTCCGTTGGCGGTGCGGGCAGAAGGGAGCACTTCGGCTGGCGGAGAAGATCGGTCGTTCGACGGTCACCTGCGAGAAGCGTGACACCGACCGTTACGGACGGACCGTGGCAATTTGTTACGTCCGTGGCGAAGACCTTAACCACTGGATGGTCATCAACGGCTGGGCCTTGGCCTACCAGCGGTACTCGAAAAAGTACGTTGATGAGGAGCGGGCAGCCCAGGCGTCCCGGCTGGGCTTATGGCGGGGCCAATTCGTCCCGCCCTGGGAGTGGCGGCGGGGCAAATGGTTGGGGACATCGACGGTGACCCCACCGGAGAAGTCCGCAGGCCCCAGGATTTCTCAGTCGCCGGGGCAGCGGATTTGTTGTAAGATTTGCCGCAAGGGCAAGGCGTGCGGCAATAGCTGCATCAGCCGATTAAAGACCTGTCACAAGCCGCCGGGGTGTGCGTGCAACGCCTATTGAGGTCCGGTCGTGGTTGACGAGATCGACATCTACCGCTCGGCCAAGCTCCTGATCGACGAGCACGGCGAGGATGCGGTGAGGCATGCCGCCATGCAGGCGGGGAACTGATTTGAGGCTGGGATATAACCGGCCGCCGTACCCGATGTCAGCCCACCGGCATTAGCCGTTTGACAACTGACGTTATCAGGCGTTTGATCTACTCATTACAGGGCCGCGACACAGGCGCCACGCCAAAACCCATCGGTCTCCGCGGGGCGGTCCACCCTATCTCGTAGTCGTTGAAGAATTGGGAGGAAAGAGGATGCACAAGATTCGAAGCTCAGTTACTGTCGGAGCCCTTTCGCTTGTTCTTGGCTTGCTCGTATGTTTGCCCACGCAGAGTTGGGCCGCAGAGGGCATCAACGTCAAAGTCGTCGCTGAGTGGCCGGTAGACAATCCCGGCGTTGAAAAGGTCCTACTTCGCAGGGTCGAGTTTCAACCGGGGGCGACCTTGGATGTCACGATGAAGCACTTTGATTTTTGCAACGCGACACAAGGAACATGGTCGGTTACCAATCATGCGGACAACACGACAACTGTGTATGTCTCAGGAAGCCGGTGGCGCATGCCGCCCAAGGGGACCAAGGTCACTGTCACCAATCCCGGTAACATACCGGCCGTCCAGTGGGTCTACAGGCTGATTGAAAAGAAGGAGATGTGACGCCCTCGGCTCGTGTGAGAAGGTCTCAGCGAGTACTGGCTGCGATCGCAGCGGCTTGGACAGTCGTGGCGCAGCCGTGGCGTGGCTACCAAACCGCCGGTAGCCCGTCCTATCAAAACCGACCCATGGGTCGAATTTGCCAACTCGCCCCGCTCCGGCGGGGCTTTTATTACCTTCTGGCAGCACTCGGGTGGCCGCGTTATCATGCCTCGGTCAAGGGGGTGCGCCATGAAACGCCTTGCACTCGCCGTCGCCATTCTGATCAGACTGGCCACGCCTTCTCAGGCGGACTTCCAGGCCGGGGTGGACGCCTACCTGCTCGGCGACTACACCACCGCCCTCCAAGAGTTCAAGCCGCTTGCTGAGCAAGGAAACGCCGATGCCCAGAACAACCTCGGCGTCATGTACGCCGACGGCCGGGGCGTCCTACAGGATTACGTCGGGGCCCACATGTGGTACAACCTAGCCGCCTCACGCCTTGCGCCCGGATTAAACCGCGATATGGCGGTTAGGAACCGCGATGCACTTGCCACGGTGATGACGCCAGCGCAGATCGCTGAGGCGCAACGGCTGGCGCGGGAGTGGAAGCCGAAGCCGGAATGAGCCGCCCCGGTCCAGCGGGGCTTTCGAGCCCCCGCGCCTTGCTGGCGGGCCTTCGGGTGCGCCTTTTTATTTCCGCGATGTTAGCCTAAATGTTAGCCCCGCTCCGAAAGCGCCAAGGACGATTTGCTCTAACCCCTTGAAAAGATTGGTGCCGGCGGCAGGGATCGAACCCGCGACCTCGTGATTACAAATCACGCGCTCTACCAATTGAGCTACGCCGGCAACCTGTACGTGATGGCGCGCCCGTCGATGGCGGCACGATAGCGCCAGGCCCCCCCATGGGCAAGCGGGTTGGGCGGCGCGGCAGACGCTTTGGATCCCGGCATCGGGCGGAGGAGTCGGCGGGGAGTGCCACCCCCGGTGCACGGCGCCGGCGCGGACGGGCCCTTCGATCTCCTCGCGCGTCACGACTTCGCACGCAGGCGGGGTCGTCCTGCCGTCATCTCCATTTCGGGCCGGGATTTCCTCGATGCGGGAGCGACCGCGCGTCCTGCCTCGAAAGTGACGGTCAACCGACGACAGCGGCGCCTGGGGTTGGCCGGGGCCGCAGGCGCCGCATGGACACCGTAAAGCCAGCCTCGGGCCTGACGGCAATCGCGCCCGCGGGCGCCCGTTTTCGGGCGCGGCTTCGCCGTCATCCGCATGCCGCTTTGGGCACAGGACCCGGGCCCAAATTTTTGCGGCCGGAACGCTTGCTCTTTGCCATGATATGTCCTATATTCTGCACCAGTGTCAGTCTTCAAGCCGTCTCCCCCGCCACCCCGTAAGGGGAATGGCGGCGGGAGCGTTTGTGCATGTCTTTTGCTGTTGACATACAACGACAAATCCTCATAGTGCGCAGTCCACGACGCCGGCTGGCCTGTGACAAGGCGGAGGGGTGGCCGAGCGGTTAAAGGCAGCAGACTGTAAATCTGCCGACGTACGTCTACGTAGGTTCGAATCCTACCCCCTCCACCAGGCGAACAGGGAAGGGACGATCATGCGGGCCGGACTCGGCGGGTGTAGCTCAATGGTAGAGCTCCAGCCTTCCAAGCTGGTGACGTGGGTTCGATTCCCATCACCCGCTCCATTGCGTGGCCCTTCGTGAACCGAAGGGGCGAAGGGTTGGCGACAGCCCGACGGGCAACGGTTGATGTGGGCGTCGGTTGGTTGGGTGATATCGACTGGTTGAGTGATATTGCGTCACT
>JBHIDD010000280.1:0-3511 GCA_046759925.1 Kiloniellaceae bacterium | reverse complement strand
GCTGATCAGACGAAGTGACGCGCCGCGTTCCCGCGAACGACCGCCGGGAGTCAAGGCGCAATAGCTTCAGGACAGCGGCGTGGCGCCCGCTTCGGCGGCCGCAGGCACGGGGTCGGGCGAGACGTCGCCGACGCGCACCCCCCTTTCTCCGGCGACCGGTCACGAAGATCACCGCGTATTTCCAGCGCATGACGCGCACCGGCCGGCACCTCCCGATCGTCGTCTCGGCCCGGAAGGCACCACGCCATCCCGGTGCCGCGCCGCTCAAGAAAAATCACGAACCTGTGATCGCCGTCACTTCCGCAAGTCCCACGACCCCCCATGTCAGATTCAAGCAAGCAGGGAGTCCATGCGATACCGTGGAGACATCGAGATGTCCTCTGACAAGAAAACGTCCTTTGACGAGACCTACCCGCGCTATTCCTTCGCCGAGTTTGTCGGGCTGGCGATCAAGCTTGCCGCCACGATCGTTCGGTTGAGGCGGCGGCCGTCGGCCCGCCGGGCGCACACTTTCCCCCCGCGTGCTCGGCCCGCTTAGGTCCTGGCCCGAGCTCCTCCGGTCGCAGAGTGGCCATGATACGCCCGGCTGGGCGGCGGTGACGGGGGCACCTCATGGCCACTCTCGGCCACCAACGGCGCAAGCGCCCCGGTCAACCGCCAACGGCGCACCGTCGCTGCGGTTGCCGGGCGTCACCCCTGGGAAGGCGGGCCGCATCGCCATCCAGCTTCCGCCCCAGTGAAGCCGGCGTGGCCGTTCGCGCCGCCGCGGCCGGCACGGCAACCGGAAACCGGACACGGCGCACCGCACGACATTTGTTTCCGCGTGGAAATTCTCCGACTTCACAGCCGGGCCGATGCCGTATAGGCTGGGCCGGCGCAGGGGAACATTTCACGAACGCTTGACCCGGGGGGGTGATGAGCGCGCAGCAGGGACGAAAGAAGCCGATCTTCAGCCTGACGACATACGGCCGGGGGATCGCGGCCTTCATCGCGAATCGGACCGAGATTCCCTTTCCCGCGTGCCGGGACATCGTGGCGTGGCATTGGCCGCTCGTCGTCGAGGCCTACGACGAGGGCGCGCGGTTCCAGGAGGCGGGAAGCCGGATCATGGCGACCGGCGCGCTGTCTGCGCCCGCGTCCCTGTCCTTGATCATTCGCCCCTAGCGGGGAAATTCGGGGACAGTATACTATTTTTTCTCCGGCACATCGGCGCGCGTTCAGGCGGTTCGGGCGCGACAACCGAGAAAATGGTATACTGTCCCGGAATTGCGAAGAAAAATGGTATACTGTCCCCGTATTTAGGGCGCGAGCCGTCGGCCGCGCCGCCAGTCCGCCGGCGGCACGAATTCGCCCCGCCACAGTCCCTTGCGCCGGCGCCGGGCGGCATCTTCCTCGGCGAGGTAGTCCCGCGCGACCGTGGGGTCGGCCAGGGCCCAGCCGCGGCTGACCAGCCAGGCGTTCAGGTCGAGCTGGCCGATGCCCGCCAGATAACAGACCGCGAGATTGCGGCCCTGGCGGTCCTTGCCCTTGTCGACGCAGGTCACCCAATGGCGGCCGAGCCGGTTGATGACGGCCCAGCGGGCCTCCAGGCCGCAGGCCCAGGATTTACCGCCCGCGCGGCAGGTCTGTTCGCGATCCGGTGCGTCGATGCCGTACAGCCGGACGATCCGGCCGGAGAAGTCCAGCGTGTTGCCGTCTATGACGCGCGGCTTGCCGACGAGCTCGGCGCCCGTGGCCGGGCCCGCGAGCAGGGGCCACAGCATCAAGGCGAGGCGAAGCCAGCGGCCCGGGCCGCCTCCCGGCCCGCCGCGCCCCGCGTCCTGCCGATCCCGCCCGCCATCCATGGCGCCATAACAGCGCCTCGGCACCGAAAAGAAAAGCCCCGGCAAGCGGCCTCTGGATACCGCCGACTACGGCCGCGTCAGCGGCGGCACCTTCACGCCGGTCAGCGGCGGCACCTTCACGCCGGTCAGCGGCGGCACGGGGCCCGCGGGCGCGCCCGGACCGATGGTCGCCGCCGGAATCCCGATGCCGCCCTTGAGACCCGCGGCCCGCCCCCAGGGGCCGGCACTTCGGACGATGACGTGGTTCAAAGGCGCCCTCGTCTCGGCCCGCGCGATGTGCCGGCCGTCGGCCCGCAGTTCCACCGTGAGACGGCCTTGAAAATCCCGCTTCCGGACCCGGCAGGACACCGCCGCGGCCTCGAGGCGCAGGCTTTCCGGCACGAAGCCGTCGAGGTCTATGCGCCGGTCCCGGCCGGCGCGACCGATCACACGGCACCGGCCGGCGAATTTGAGCGCAGGGGAGCCCGATATCCGGAGCAGGAACAAAGGACCGGCGGCGCTGCCGCCCTCCGCTTCCGGCCGGTCCGGGCCGGCGGCGGGGCGCACCGGACCGGTTCGCAGCGGTGGCGCGCCGTCATCGCCGGGGGCTTCCGGCCCGATGCCGGAGCGGTGCACCCAGGCTTCCCGCCCGACCATTCCGAAGACCGCGACCTTCACCCAGTCCCCGCGCCGCGCGAACTCGAGGAGCTTGTGCCCGCGGTCGAGCCGCAGGAGCACCGGCGCGGCCTGGTCCGGGCTTTGGCGGAGGGCGATGCTGTCAGCCTGGATGAAATGGATCTCGCCGGGTGTCGCGCGCGCCGCCTGCGCTGCGCCGAGGCCGCAAAGCAATACGATGACGAAAACCCGCATCTCCACTTGACCGGCCCTGGGGCGCGCGCCGCGAGACGCTGTCGCGCGCGGCGAAGGTATCGGGCAAATGCCTCCGTCGCCGTGCCCGTCGGTTAAGGATCGCACGCCGCCCAGCCGGGACCCGATCGATTACCCTTACTTAACCATTGTCCCATTAGCCTCGCGGCAACTGCAAGGAGCCCGGGGATGCCCTACGTCGCTCGCGACCGCGCCGGCCGGATCGTCAAGGTCAGCGCGCGCAAGACCAAAGAAGCAAGCGAAAAGCTGGCGGCCAACGATCCCGAGCTACGCCCCTTCCAGGCCCGCCATCACAGCCGAACCGCGATCGAGAAACAGCTGATCGCCTCGGACCTCGAGCTGATCCGCGTGCTCGAGGACCTTATCGCCGTTTTGATCGACAAGCGGATCATTATGCTGACCGATCTGCCGAACGCGGCCCAAGAGAAGCTCGCGCGCCGATACGAATTGCGCAGCAAACTCGCCGACTTGGGGGGAATCGTGGCCGAGTCGGAGGAAATCTTTCTGCCCTGAGCGGTGCCCTCGCCGCCCGCGTTTGGAGGTCAGTCAGTCCCTGTCGAACGCCGCCGCCAGCCCGCGACTCTGCGGCCCTTGCCGGGAACAACACAGTAATGTATGAGCAACCTGTCCGTTCGAACGAGTCGTTCTTAATCCCATCAACGAGGGGGCATGCCTGAGACAGCCGTTGGCGCCATCGGCCAACAAACGCCGAAGCCGCGAATCGTTCAGCACCGTAATCGGCGCTACTCGATACGGCTGGAGCCGGCATTCTGGCAGTGCCTGGAAAACCTGGCCGAACG
>JBHIDD010000279.1:0-3528 GCA_046759925.1 Kiloniellaceae bacterium | reverse complement strand
CTCGAATTTTTCGCCACCTGGATGCCGGTCATCCGAGCCGCGGCCCGGGCCGCCGCCGGGGGCGACGAGGCCTTGAGCGAGCGGCTGCTGGTTGCCGGCGGCTACGACCCGGCGCGCGACCGGATCGCGGCGGGCCGGGTGCTCGCCGCGGGCAATTCCCCCGAGATCGCCGCCGTCTGGCTCGAGCATCTGCCCGGCCAAAGCGCACAGGACCTGATTGATCTTCTGGATCGCATCTTCGAGGAGGAAGGCGCGCGCGCCGCGGTGCCGGTGACCGAGCTCAAGCCGCTTTTTGCCCGCTTGAAGCGCCGGGGCCTCAAGCTCGGAATTGCGACCAACGACAGCCGGCGGGGCATAGAGGCGACGCTCGCCCGCTTCCGGGTGATGGACCTGCTCGATTTCGTGGCCGGCTACGACAGCGGCCACGGGTCAAAGCCGGGGCCGGGCATGGTCCACGGCTTCTGCAGGGAGACCGGCTTGACACCTGCGGACATCGCCGTGGTGGGCGACAACCTGCACGATCTGGAGATGGGCCGCAGCGCGGGCGCGGGGCTCATCGTCGGTGTGCTTACCGGAACCGGCGAGCCCGCCGAACTGGCGCAAAAAGCCGACTCCGTCCTGGACAGCGTCGCGGGGCTCGAAGCGCTGCTCGATGGGCTTTGACGATCAAGATGGGACGCGCGGCTTGCCCCTAAAACCGCGGCGCCTCGCCGTTGCCGGGTTTCCGGCGTGCTCGGCCGCGGCGGCCGCGGTCCTTCGGCGCGGACGCGGGCTCGCCCCGGAGGCTCTGTTGCTGCGCACCGCTCGAGACCTGGCCGAGGCGCCTGACGATCTCCGCCACGCCCGGACGCTTGCCGGGCTCGTGCGCCTCGAGCGCCTCGTGCATGGCGCGGATGTGATCCGGCGTCGTGCCGCAGCAGCCGCCGATGATCCGCGCCCCGGCATCGCGCGACAGCCGGGCGTAGTCGGCCATCAGCTCCGGCGAGCCCTGGTAATGAATCACGCCGTCGAGGTATTCCGGAATGCCGCAGTTGCTCTTGGCGACCAGCACGTCGTCCGGCCCGGCCGCCGCGCGCAGGTTGACGAGCACGGCCAGCAGCTCGGCCGGGCCGATGCCGCAGTTGCCGCCGTAGGCGGCCGGCCGGGGCGTCAGCTCGCGGGTGAGCTCGGCGAGCCTTGCCGGCGAGATCCCCATCATGGTCCGACCGTTGGTATCGAAGCTGAGCGTGCAAACCACCGGCAGCCCCGTGCTGCGGGCGCCGGTCACCGCGGCGGTCAGCTCCTCGACCGAGGAGATGGTCTCGATCCACAGGACGTCGGCGCCGCCCGCGGCCAGGGCCTTGGCCTGCTCGGTAAACGCCGCGGTGCCCGCGGCCATGGTCAGCGGCCCCAGCGGCATGAACAGCTCGCCGGTCGGTCCCATGGAGCCGGCGACCACGACCTCGCGGTCCGCCTCGTCGGCCACCTCGCGGGCCAGCCGCGCCGCGGCCCTGTTGGTCTCGGCGACCCGCTTTTCGGCCTTGTGCAGCTTCAGGCGGTGGCGCGTGCCGCCGAAGCTGTTGGTCAGGATGATGTCGGAGCCCGCCTCGACGAAGGCGCGGAGCTGGTTTCGCACCTTGTCCGGCTGCTCCAGGTTCCATAATTCCGGGGCATCGCCGGTCTCAAGGCCCGCGGCGAAGAAGTTGGTGCCGGTCGCCCCGTCGGCGAGCAGCCAAGGACGCTCGGCGAGCAGTTGGCTCAAACGGTCGGACATCGCGGCCTCGATCCTTTTTCGCCCGGGTAGACCGGCTTGGGCGGAAGTTAGTCCGCCGCGGGCGGCGCGGCAAGGCCGGCCCCGCCCGGCTTCGACAGACCGACCCGCGACGAAGAGATTGACGGACTCCGAGATTGCGGCCATCAACGGGTGCGGGGCCGACAGTGGGAGGCATCGGTTCGAGCCGTGAAGATCGAGAAGCTGCCGAAGGACGACAACGCCTGCGCCTGGTACGAGACCCTGCCCCCGCCCAGGCCGGCAACGCGCCAGACCGGCGACCGGCGATTCGACTACGTGGTCCTGGGCGCCGGCTTCACGGGGCTGGCCGCCGCCCGGCAGCTCGCCTGGCACCTGCCGGAGACCGAGATCGCCCTGGTCGAGGCCCAGCGCGTGGGTTACGGCGCCTCCGGGCGGAACTCGGGATTCATCATCGATCTGCCGCACAGCGTGAGCACCGCCGAGCATGCCGGCGGCCTCGAAGAGGGCCGGCGCGAGTTGCGGCTCAACCGCTTCGCGATCGCGCACCTCCGGGACATCGTGCACACCCACGGCATCGCGTGCGACTGGAGCGAGCGGGGCAAGATCCACGCCGCCGTCGAAGACAAGGGCATCGCCGATCTGAACCGTTTCAAGCGCAGCCTGGACGCGCTGGGCGAGCCCTATACCGAGCTGGACGCCAAGGGCCTATCCGACATCGTGGGGACGAGGTATTACCGCGCGGGCATCCACACGCCGGGCACCGTCCTGATCCAGCCGGCGGCGCTCGCCCGGGGCCTCGGCGACACGCTGCCCGAGAACGTCCGGCTCTTCGAGGAGTCCCCGGTCATCGGCGTGGACTATGGCGGGCCGATCGAGCTGGTCTGCCCGGAAGGCAGGATCGCGGCCAAGACCCTGCTGCTTGCCAACAACGGCTTCGCCGCCGAATTCGGCTTCCTGCGCGGCCGCCTGATCCCGGTGATGACCTTCGGCAGCCTGACCCGCCCGCTCAAGCCGGACGAGCAGGCGGCGCTCGGCGGCGAACCGGACTGGGGCCTCATACCGGCGGACCATCTGGGCACCACCCTGCGGCGCACCCGCGACCATCGCATCCTCATCCGCAACACCTTCACCTACGCCCCGGATTTCGCCTGCGCCAAGGCCGAACGGGAGAGGATCTGGGCCCATCACGAAGCGGCGTTCAAGGCGCGCTTTGCCATGCTTCCCGAGGTCGGCTTCGAGCACTCCTGGGGCGGCGTCTTGTGCCTGTCGCGGAACGCCGCGCCGTGTTTCGGAAAGCTGGCGCCCGGGGTCTGGGCGGCGGTCTGTCATAACGGCGTGGGCGTGGCCAAGGGGACCTACTCCGGCAAGCTCTTGGCCGACCTGGTCGTCGGCGCGGACTCCGAGCCGCTCCGCGACATGCGGAGCTTCCCGCGACCGGCCTGGAACATCCCGCAGCCCTTCCTGGGCCTCGCGCTGCGCATGTACATCAACCGGCAGCAACGGCGCGCGGGCAGGGAACGGTAATCAGGCTTTGGCGGGTGCAGGCACCGCCTCCGACCCGCATGCGCCCTGTACGGAAAATCTCCGTGTAACCCCGTATCACCAGCCCAGAGCCCGTGCGGACCGCTGCCATGGGAAGGCCGCGCGCAGAAACCGGTGCCTTTCGGTACATGTCGGTAAGCACAAAGCCAAACCGGCCTTGGGAAACCTTTCAAAGATAATCGTGATTATCCCCTTGCAACAAGTGCTTCCCGATGGAATGGCAAACAGTGTACTCTGACAAAGGTTACCCTTGT
>JBHIDD010000278.1:0-3558 GCA_046759925.1 Kiloniellaceae bacterium | reverse complement strand
CATGGCGCGGCGCAGATCGTCCTTAAGGCGGACCGGCCAGAGCCCGAAGACCGGGTGGCTGCGCCCGCCGGAGGCGGCGCAGGCCAGGTCCGCCCCCTCGGCCTCGACCGCGGATACCAGGCGCGCGACCAGATCCACGGGCAGGAACGGCGCGTCGCAGGCGAAGCTGGCCAGATAGGCACAAGCCGGCGCGTGTTGCGCAGCCCATTCCAGGCCGGTCAAGACCCCGGCCAAGGGGCCGGCAAAACCCGCCACCACGTCGGCGGCGACCGGCAGGCCGAAGTCGGCAAAGCGCGCCGGATCCCCGTTGGCGTTGAGCAGGAGCGGCCCGACCTGGGGCTTGGCGCGGGCGACGACGTGGGCGAGGACCGGTTTGCCGGCCAGCGCCCGCAGGCACTTGTCGCCGCCGCCCATGCGGCGCGACCGCCCGCCGGCCAGCAGCACGCCGGCAACGCCGGGCCGGCGCGCGCGCTCAGGCGGCATCGTCGGACAGGCTGGACTTGCGTTGGTGACGCCGGTCTTCCTCGGCCACGGTCCCGGGATCCAGGTCGTAGACGATCCGCCCCTCGCCGGAGAGCGCGACAAAGCGCTTGCCCCTGGCCCGGCCGATCAGCGTGAGGCCCGCCTGGCGGGCCAGGTCCACCCCCCAGGCGGTGAAGCCGGAACGCGAGATCAGGATCGGGATGCCCATCTGCACGGTCTTGAGAACCATCTCGGAGGTCAGCCGGCCGGTGGTATAGAAGATCTTGTTTTCCGGCCCGAGGCCGTTCAGGAACATGTAGCCGGCGATTTTGTCGACCGCGTTGTGGCGCCCGACGTCCTCCAGGTAGATGAGCGGCCGGTCCGCCTCGCAGAGCACGCAGCCGTGGATCGCCCCGGCCTCGAGATAAAGGCTCGGGGTCATGTTGACCTTCCTGGTCAGCGCATAAAGCCACGAGGTCTTGAGGATGGCGTCCTCGGGCAGCTCGACCTCCTCGAACTTCTCCATCAGGTCGCCGAAGACGGTGCCCTGCGCGCAGCCCGAGGTCCGGGTCTTCTTCTTCAGCTTGTCCTCATAGTCGGTCCGCCGCTCGGTGCGCACCACGACGACCTCGAGCTCGTCGTCGTAGTCGATCCCGGTGATCCGGTCGTCGGATTTGAGCATGTTCTGGTTGAGCAGATAGCCGACCGCCAGATAGTCCGGGAAATCCCCGATCGTCATCATGGTGACGATCTCCTGGCCGTTGAGGAACAAGGTCAGCGGCCGCTCGACCACCACCCCGGTCTCGATCGCGCAACCGTCCTCGTCGATCCCGCGGACCCGCTCGGTGAGCCGCGGATCGTCCGGATCCGGACGGACCAGGAAGTCGTCCAGCGCCGCCGGGTCGCCGCCCTTGGGACGGGCGCGCCGGATCGTCTTCACCGCGCCGCGGTCGCTCATCTCTGGCCAACACCTTGCACGTCGCGCTACCTCCGCAATATGCGCCCGGGCGGTCCCGGCGGCAAGGGAGGTCCCGGACGCGCCGCCCCCGGCGCCTCCCCGCCATCCTTCTATGGTGGCGGGCTATGGTGGCGGGCTATGAGGGCGGGGACTCGACCCGGGATGGCGGGTGCTCGAGCCGGCCGACCCGCGCCCCGGCCCGGCGGTTGGCGGCCCAATCCGGCGGTCCTACGCCAAGGGTCTCACAATTCGCGCCCCCCCGAGGGCAGGCTTATCGCGCAAAATTTCCGTGAATATCGAATATGTTGTAAAATACGGCGTAAAATACATACAATTGCTCCCTCGGGCAGGCCGCGCCTGGGAGGGTCCCGTGGACGACTTTGCGACCGCGCTCGGGCTCGCGCTCGAGATGATCGCCCGCTTCGATCCGGACCTGGCCGAAATCGTCGGCCTGTCGCTCAGGGTGAGCCTGGCCGCGGTCGCCCTGGCGGCGCTCGTCGGCCTGCCCCTGGGCGCCGCGGTCGCGCTCTACCGCTTTCCGGGCCGGGTCGTCGTCGCCGCCCTGCTCAACGCCTTCATGGGTCTGCCCCCGGTGGTGGTCGGGCTGGTCGTCTATCTGCTGCTGTCCCGCGCCGGGCCGCTCGGGGTCCTCGGCCTCCTATTCACGCCCACGGCGATGATCATCGCCCAATGCCTATTGGTGATCCCGATCATTTCCGCGCTCGCCCTTCAGACGATTACCGATTTGCACGCGGAATACGACGAGCAGCTCCGCTCGCTCGCCGCCGGGACGGGGCGGACCCTCGGCACCCTGCTGTGGGACGGCCGCTTCAGTTTGCTGACCGCGATCCTCGCCGGTTTCGGGCGGGCCAGCGCCGAGGTCGGCGCGGTGATGATCGTCGGCGGCAACATCAACCACGCGACGCGGGTCATGACCACCGCGATCGCGCTGGAGACCAGCAAGGGCAACCTCGCGCTCGCCCTCGGCCTCGGCGTGATCCTGATCGCACTCGCCCTCGGGATCAACCTCGCCGCCTTGGCGACGCGGGACGTGGCGCGCGCCCAGCATGGCTGACCGGCAGCCGGATAGGCGCCCGGCCCCCGACCGGGGCGCCGACGGCGCGGCCCGGCCGATCCTGCCGCTGAAGCTCGACGCGGTGACCTACGAGACGGCCGGCAAGCGGTTGATCGACGAGGTCTCGGCCACGCTCGAGCCCGGCCCGCGGAGCATCGTTCTCGGTCCCAACGGCGCCGGCAAAAGCCTGCTGCTCCGGCTGTGCCACGGCCTGATCCGCCCGAGCGCCGGCCGGATTTCCTGGGCGGTACCGGCAGGCGGCGAGATCCGGCGCCGCCAGGCCATGGTCTTTCAGCAGCCGGTGTTGCTGCGCCGCTCGGCGGCGGCGAACGTCGCCTATCCGCTCAGCCTGCGCGGCCTGCCGCGGCGCGCGCGCAAGGCCCGGGTCGAGGAGGCGCTCGAGCGCGCCGGCCTCTCGGCCCTGGCCGGGCGCCCGGCAAGGGTGCTGTCCGGCGGCGAGCAGCAGCGCCTGGCGATCGCCCGCGCCTGGGTGTCGCGGCCCGAGATCCTGTTCCTCGACGAGCCCACCTCGAACCTGGATCCGGCCGCGACCCGCGCGGTCGAGGAGCTGATCCGGGCGATCCACGAGGCCGGAACCAAGATCGTCATGGCCACGCACGACCTGGGGCAGGCGCGGCGGCTGGCCGACGAGGTTCTGTTCCTGCACCGCGGGCGGCTCTTGGAATGCAGGGCCGCGGCGGCGTTCTTCAGCCGGCCGCAAAGCCCCGAGGCGGCCGACTTCATCGCGGGCAAGCTGCCGTGGTAAGGCTGGCGCGCCTGGTCCTGGCGCTTGGCCTCGTGGCGGGCCTTTCCAGCGCGGTGCGCGCCGGGGAGCACCGCGCGATCACGCTCGCCTCGACGACCTCGACCGAGAATTCCGGCCTGTTCGGCCACATCCTGCCGCGCTTCCAGGCCGAAACCGGGATCGCGGTGCGCGTGGTCGCGGTCGGCACCGGCCAGGCGCTCCGCATCGCCCGGAACGGCGACGCCGACGTCCTCCTGGTCCATCACAAGCCTTCGGAAGAAAAATTCGTCGCCGAGGGCTTCGGCGTGAAGCGGCACC
>JBHIDD010000277.1:0-3611 GCA_046759925.1 Kiloniellaceae bacterium | reverse complement strand
TGCAAGGCCATCTTCGTCGAGGGCCTGGCCAACCCGGGCGGCGTGGTCGTCGACCTCGTGGCGCTGGCCGGGATCGCGCACGAGGCGGGCTGCGTGCTGATCGTCGACAACACCATGGCCACCCCTTACCTGTGCCGGCCCTTCGAGTGGGGCGCCGATCTGGCGGTGCACTCGACCACCAAGTTCCTCTCCGGCAACGGGACCTCGATCGGCGGCTGCGTGGTCGACAGCGGCACCTTCGACTGGGAGCAGAACGACAAGTTCGGCGGCCTGACCCGGCCGGAGCCCGCCTACCACGGCCTCCGGTTCACCGAGACCTTCGGCGACATGGCCTTCACCACCCACGCCCACGCGGTGAGCCTGCGCGATCTGGGCGCGACCATGGCGCCGATGAACGCCTTCCAGACCCTGCTGGGCATCGAGACGCTTTCCTTGCGGATGGAGCGGCACTGCGAGAACGCGATTCAAGTGGCCCGGTTCCTCGCCGACCATGACCAGGTCGCCTGGGTCTCGTATGCCGGGCTCGAGTCCAGTCCGTACCGCGCGCTGGCACAAAAGTACCTGCCCGGGGGCGCCGGCTCGGTCTTCACCTTCGGGGTCAAGGGCGGCTACGAGATGGGGATCAAGGTGGTCGAGGGCTGCGAGCTGCTCTCGCATCTCGCCAACGTCGGCGATGCCCGTTCACTGATCCTGCACCCGGCCTCGACCACCCACCGCCAGCTCACCGAAGCGCAGCTGATCGCCGCCGGGGCGGGGCCGGACGCGGTGCGGCTTTCGATCGGCCTGGAGACGGTGGACGACATCATCGCGGACCTCGACCGGGCCCTGATGCTGGCCGCCCGGCAGACGGAAAAAGCGGCGGAATAGCCGACAATTTCGGCGCAGGTCCGGCCAAGACCCACGGAACCCCGATCCGGAACCGGTCACAGCAGATCGGCCCGCCGGTCCTTCGGCGCCGCCAGGCGGCGGACCAGCTCGTCGAACTCGGCCTGCCGGGCCGCGATCATCTCTTGCGCCTTGCGGACGAGCTTCGCGATGTTTTCGGGGGACGCATCGTCCATGTCATCGTTCGGCCCCCGGCTGCCGTCCGCGAAACGGCCGAGGTCGCATTGCAAGCGGAAGTAGGCGAGCGCCCGGTTCTGCCTCAGCTGATAGTCGACGGTATCGCTCACCCCGTCGAAGACGATATCGAGGACCGGCCGGGCCCATCCCACGAGGCCCCAGTCCTCGGCCTTATCGCAAGAGATCTTGCGCTCCAGCTCGCCCGTGCCGAGCGACAGGACCAGGTGGCGCTGCGCCCCGGGATAGATCTTCAGCGCCGAGGCGAGCGCGCACATCGCCGGGTTGTTGGCGAACACGCCGCCGTCCACCAGGCAGTTCGAACGGCCCGCCCGGCTCTCCACGCGCGCCGGGTCGAAGTAGGTCGGCGCCGCCGAGGTGGCCCTTGCCGCCGCGCGCATGAGGAGGTCCCGGTCGGCCGCAGTCTCGCCCGCGGCCAAGCTCTCGCCGCGCGCCTTCCAGCTCTTGAGGAAACGCGGGGTCCTTGCCTCGATGTCGTAGGCGGTGACGAAGACATCGACCAGCGCCTCGGAGATCCAGGTCTCCCCGAATTGCGCCTCGAGCACGTCTTCCAGGCCTTTCGCCGAGTATTTCGCGTCCGTCAGCCCGCCGAGCGTGCCGATTCTATACCGGAACGACCGGGAAAAGATGTCCGCCCCGCGGTCCCGGTAAAGCGCGACCGCGTCCGCGCCGCCGAACCTGGGACCGGTTCCGTGGCCATCCGGCGCCGTCAGGCCCAATGCGAGAAGTCCGCCGGTCGAGGTCCCCGCGACCATGTGGAACAAGTCCGAAATCGGCTTTCCGATGCTTTGTTCGATCCGCTCGAGAACGAGCGCGGGGATGATGCCCCGGATCCCGCCCCCGTCGAGGGCCAGAACGCGCGCCGTGCCGGGCATGATGGGCCTCCCACAGGATTTGCCGCCCGCCCGCCGCGATGCGACAAGGGATGGCGGACCGGATACCCCGCGAAGATACCGGTTTGTGGGAAATAATTCCTGATTTTTGTGTTGATCGCGGGGCGTCGCGCAAGGCGGCGGGATCAGCCCGCGAGATAGTTGGAGACCTCGACCAGGTTGCCGTCGGGATCGCGGAGGTAGACCGAATTCATGGGCCCTTCGGCGCCGCCGCGCGTCACCGGCCCCGCCACGACCTCGACGCCGCAGGCCGCAAGGTGCGCCACCACCGCGTCCAGCGGCGTCGCCGCGACGAAGCAGAGGTCCGCGGTGCCGGGCCCGGGTGCGGCGGCCCTGGGCTCGATCGGGCTGGGATGGGGATGCAGGTTGATCTTCTGCCGTCCGAAGTGCAGCGCGATGCGCCCGGCGCCGAATTCCACCCGGCGCATGCCCAGGACCTTCTCGTAGAAGGCCGAGGTCGCCTCGACGTCGCGCACCGTCAGGACCAGGTGATCGAGGCGGTCGAGGACGATGCCGCGACCGGTCATGGCCTAACCTCCTATTCGGCCGCCAGCGCGGGCGCCGGCCTCGAGCGCCCCTCGCCCGGCAGCATGACCGCCGCCAGCGCGGCCAGCGCCGCCAGTCCGGTCAGCGCGCCGAAGAGCCAAACGAACTCGCCGGTCCGCTCCTGGATGAGCGAAACCATCATGAGCGCCAGCGGCGCGGTGCCGAAGGCCAGCACGAACTTGACCCCGAAGGCGAGGCTGCGGTGCCGCTCCGGCGTGAACCGGGCGAGCAGCATGTTCTCCGCCGGCAGGGCCGCGGTGCTCAGCAGCACGGTCAGCATCGCCACCGGGATCAGCGGCAGGCCGCCGAGCCCGGCGAATCCGGCCAGAACCGGGATCTGGAAGGACAGGGCGCCAAGATAGACCGGCTTGAGCGGGAATTTGTCCGCCATGTGGCCGCCGACGATCTGCATGATCCCGCCGATGACATAGACCGCGGCGACGAGCGCCCCGATGCCGAAGGTGCCCTCGCCTGCGATATCGCGCAGCCGGAGGTCGAAGACCTTGGGCATGGCCGCCTGGGTCGCCTGGAAGATCAGGCCCATGACCAGCATGGTGAGCAGCAGGACCAGGTAGACGCGCAGCATCTCGCCGCGGCTCGGCCGGGGCCCCCCGGCGACATCGGCCCGGCGCTCGACGATCAGGCCGGCGCGCAGGCAGGCGAACAGCACCAGGCCGGTGGCCAGCGAGACCGCCCCCGGCAGGATGAAGGCGGCGCGCCAGCCGAAGAGGTCGATGAGCGCGCCGGCGACGAGGCCCGCGCCGGCCACGCCGATGCTGCCGAAGATGCCGTTGACGCCGAGGGCCTTGCCGCGGGCCTTCGCGTTGCGCACCAGCCAGGCGATGCCGACCGGATGATAGATCGAGCTGAACAGCCCGATCGCGGCCAGGCCCAGGAGAAGCGCCAGCTTGCCGTCGACCAGGCCGCAGACGATGCCCGAAGCGCCCAGACCGAGGAAGAACACCACCATCATGCCCGAGGCGCTCCAGCGGTCGCCGAGCCAGCCGGCGGGCAGCGCGCCCAGCCCGACCAGGAGCGCGCCCAGGGTCCAGAGCTCGATCAACTCGTGGTACGGCAGGTCCCAGGCCACCT
>JBHIDD010000276.1:0-3638 GCA_046759925.1 Kiloniellaceae bacterium | reverse complement strand
TTCGCCGAGGCCCGCCACGTCGTCACCCTCTACTACGGCGCGCGCGAGGCGTGAGCCGGCCAGCCCCGGTCGGCCGCGCGCCAATGCCGGCCAGCCAAGGGCCGGCGAAGGCCGTCCCCGGAATTTGCCCCAAGGCGGCCGGAATGTTCCGCAATCGGCCGGCAAAGGCCGCCGGACGCGAATCGACAAAAGATCGGGAAATTTAAAGGCGTGCCGGTGCCGCAGGGAGGAATCGAACCTCCGACCCCACCCTTACCAAGGGTGTGCTCTACCCCTGAGCTACTGCGGCATGGGGATTGGGAAGCGGGGCGAAACATGCCACCGGGCCCCCGCCCTGGCAAGGCCGTTGTCGGCGCGCGGGTCTCGCCCGGCAGAGCCTTGGCGGAGCCGGGTCGGCTCCGTCTTGACCTCGGGGCGATCCTCAGCGCAAGGTCCGCGCCATGACCGAGCGATCCCGGAATGAGCCGCGCCTCTCCGAGAAGGGCCGCCTGGCGCGCGCGGCCCGGCAGGACCGCCTGGCCAAGGCGCTGCGCGAGAATTTGAAGAAGCGCAAGGCGCAGCGGCGCGGCCGGGCCGGACCCGGCGGGCGCGGAACGCCCGGCGGCGAGGCTTGAGGGCGACCCGGGTTATACAGTAGAAACGCCCCGGACTTTGCGCGCCGAGCCCTCCGGCCATGTTCGTCGCGCCCGTGCCGCGCTTGCGGATCGGGCCGGCGCGGAGGTGAACCGGCGCGGGACGGCGCGGCCGAACCCGGCCGGGCGGGTTTGGGGTCAGGGATGGACCGAATCAGGATTTGCGGCGGGGAGCCGCTCACCGGCGAGATCGCGATCAGCGGGGCCAAGAACGCGGCGCTCAAGCTGATGGCCGCCAGCCTGCTGACCGAGGGCACCCTCAGGCTGTCCAACCTGCCGCATCTCGCCGACATCACGACGCTCGCCAACCTGCTGGTCCAGCACGGCGTGGAGATCCGCATGGACGGCGCGGCGGCGGGCGGCGGCCATGCCGGCCGCGTGCTGGAGCTCACCGCGGGCGAGATCACCCGTACCCGCGCGCCTTACCAGCTGGTGCGCAAGATGCGCGCGAGCGTCCTGGTGCTCGGGCCGCTTCTGGCCCGTGAGGGACGCGCCGAGGTCTCGCTGCCGGGCGGCTGCGCCATCGGAACCCGGCCGGTGGATTTGCACCTGAGCGGCCTCGCCCAGCTGGGCGCCGAGATCGAGCTTGAGGACGGCTACATCCACGCCAGCGCGCCGCGCGGCCTGACCGGCGCCGAGATCGTGTTCCCGAAGGTCTCGGTCGGGGCGACGGAAAACCTGCTGATGGCGGCAACGCTCGCCAAGGGCGAAACCCGGCTGGTCAACGCCGCCCGCGAGCCGGAGGTCGCCGATTTGGCCGCCTGTCTGACCAAGATGGGCGCCCTAATCGAGGGCGCCGGCGGGGATACCCTGGTGATCCACGGCGTCGAGCGCCTGAGCGGCGCCGAGCACGGCGTCATCCCGGACCGGATCGAGACCGGGACCTATGCCATGGCGGCGGCGATCACCGACGGCGAGGTGGACCTGATCGGCGGCCGCGCCGAGCACATCCGCGCCGCCATCGAGATATTGACCCGGGCCGGCGTCGAGATCACCGAGACCAACCGCGGCCTCACGGTCAGGCGCGGCGCCGGCCGGCTCCGCGGCGTCGACGTCATGACCGAGCCCTTCCCGGGCTTTCCGACCGACCTCCAGGCGCAGATGATGGCCCTGATGGCCACCGCCGAGGGCGCCTCGATGATGACCGAAACGATCTTCGAGAACCGCTTCATGCACGTGCCCGAGCTGACCCGCATGGGCGCCGACATCAGCGTACACGGCGCTTCGGCGATGGTCCGGGGCCGGCCGCGGCTTGCCGGGGCCGAGGTCATGGCCACCGACCTCAGGGCCAGCGTGAGCCTGGTCCTGGCCGCGCTCGCCGCCGACGGCGAGACCCTGGTGAACCGGGTTTACCACCTCGACCGCGGCTACGAGCGCGTCGAGGACAAGCTGGCCGCCTGCGGCGCCCGGATCGAGCGGATCAAATGACCGCGGAGCGGAAAGCGCCGGAGCGGACGGCGCCGGGCGCCGGTCCCTTGAAGTTGCGCGCCCGCGACGTCGAGGACCTGCAGGCCATGGCGGCCTGTCTGCAGGATGCCTTGGTGCCGCTGTCCGATGTCGCCTATCTGAAGCCGGACAAACGCTTCGTCATGGTCGCCAACCGCTTCAGGTGGGAAACCGGCGCCGACCGGGCGCCCGCCTCGCCGCGGACCGCCGCAGCGCCGGGCGGCGACGCCCGCTTCGAAGCATCCGGCGCGGCGGCCGGCGACGGGCCGCGCTATGAACGGGTCAATTGCGGCGTCTGTTTCGACCGGGTGAGGAAGGTCCGGGCCCGGGGCCTGGAGCTGGGCCGGAGGGACCAGATCCTGAACCTGCTGACGATCAACGCCGAGCCCGGGGCGGTGACCTTGATATTCTCCGGGGGCGGGGCGATCCGCCTCGAGGTGAGCGAGATCCGCTGTCACCTGGAGGACCTGGGCGAGCCCTGGCCGACCCACTGGCGGCCGGCCCACCCCGCGGACGACGCGGCCCCGGAGGATCGCCGCTAGGCGATCCCGGGCGCGGCTCGGAGACACCATGCCCGCCAACGCAAGCCTGGTCCTGGCCCTGCCCAAAGGGCGGATTCTGCGCGAGTTGACCCCCTTGATGCGGCGTGCCGGGATCGAGTCGGGGGTCGCGGACGAGGACGCCCGCCAGCTGCGCTTCGCCACCAACCACCCGAGCCTCGAGATCATCCGGGTGCGCAGCTTCGATGTCGCGACCTTCGTCGCCTTCGGCGCGGCCCAGCTTGGGGTTGCCGGCAACGACGTCCTGATGGAGTTCGACTACCCGGAGCTCTATGCCCCGGTGGACCTGAGGATCGGCCGCTGCCGGCTCTCGGTCGCGGCGCCCAAGGCCCTGGTCGAAAGCGACGATCCGGCGCGCTGGAGCCACATCCGGGTCGCCACCAAGTATCCGGCGATCACCCGCCGCCACTTCGCCGCGCGCGGGGTGCAGGCCGAATGCATCAACTTGAGCGGGGCCATGGAGCTGGCGCCCGGCCTCGGCCTTTGCCGGCGCATCGTCGATCTGGTCGCGACCGGCAAGACGCTCGCCGCCAACGGCTTGGTCGAGGTGGAGAAGATCGCCGATGTCACCGCCCGCCTGATCGTCAACCGGGCGGCGCTGAAGACCCGGCCGGCCGAGGTGGGCGGCTGGATCGATCGCTTCCGCGAGGCCGCCGATGCCCCATAGGCTGGATGCGGGAAGCCCGGGCTTCGAAGCCGCGTTCGAGGCCTTGCTGGCCGCCAAGCGCGCGGTCGAGGAGGACGTCGGGCAGGCGGTCGCGGCTATTCTGGCCGAGGTCCGGGCGCGCGGCGACGCCGCGCTGATCGACTATACCGAGCGCTTCGACCGGGTCCGCCTGGGGCCGAAGGACCTCCGCGTGCCGGCGGCCGAACTCCGGGGCGCCGCGGCGCGTTGCCCGGCCGAGACGCTGGCGGCGCTCAAGTTCGCCGCCCGGCGCATCGCGGACCATCACCGGCGCCAGATCCCGGCGGATCTGGACTACCGCGACGCCGCGGGCCT
>JBHIDD010000275.1:0-3648 GCA_046759925.1 Kiloniellaceae bacterium | reverse complement strand
TACGCGCCCCTAACCCGCCTGGTCTTCCAATACGACGAAGCTGGCGATGACCTTCTTCTTGCCGGCCTTGTCGAACTCGATGTCGAGGCGCTCGCCCTCGACCGCGGCCACCGTGCCGTAGCCGAATTTCCGGTGGAACACCCGTGCGCCGCGGCTGAAGGCCCCCGGCGGCGGCGTCTGGATCGCCTCCGCGGGGCGCGCGGGCGCGCCGCGGCGCTGCCGCGCCCGGGCCATGCCGGGGCTCCAGCGGGCCTCGGCCCATTCCGAAAAACCGGAGCCGGAGTCCGCGCGGAACCCGCCCGCCGATGCGCCGTAGAGGCCCGGATCGCTTTCCAGCTCGATGTGGTCCCCGGGCAGCTCGTCGACAAAGCGCGACGGGAGCGCCGGAGTCCAGGAGCCGTGCAGGCGGCGGTTGGCGGCGAAGCTCAAGATCACCCGCCGGCGCGCCCGGGTGATCCCCACGTAGGCGAGGCGCCGCTCCTCCTCCAGCGCGCGCGCGCCGTATTCGTCGAGCGCCCGCTGGTTCGGGAACAGGCCCTCCTCCCAGCCGGCCAGGAACACCGTGTCGAATTCCAGGCCCTTGGCCGAATGGAGGGTCAAGAGGTTGACCATGTCCTGGCCCTCGGCCTCGGTGAGCTCCATGACCAGCGCGACGTGCTCGAGGAACTCGGCCAGGCTGTCGAACTCGGCCATGGCGTTGACCAGCTCCTTGAGGTTATCGAGCCGTCCCGGCGCCTCCAGCGACTTGTCGTTCATCCACATGGCGGCGTAGCCGGAGTCCTCGAGCACGATCTCCGCCAGCTCCGGATGCGGGATGCCGGCCGCCATGCCGCGCCAGCGGTCGAAGGCGGCGATGAGGTCGGCCAGCGCGCGGCGCGCCTGGGGCCTGAGTTCGTCGGTCTCGGTGAGGCGCCGCGCCGCCTCGGTGAGCGGGACGCCGGCGGCCCGCGCGACCTGGTGCAACAGCCTGCGCGTGGCATCGCCCAGGCCGCGCTTGGGGGTATTGACGATCCGCTCGAAGGCCAGGTCGTGGCCCGGCTGCTCGATCACGCGCAGGTACGCCAGCGCATCCCGGATTTCCAGCCGCTCGTAAAACCGCGCGCTGCCGATGATCCGGTAGGGCAGGCCGAGGGTGATGAAGCGTTCCTCGAACGCCCGGGTCTGCGCCCCGGTGCGCAGCAGGATGGCGATCTCGGACAAGGGGTGGCCGCGGCGCTGCAAGGCCTCGATCTCGTCGCCGACGAAACGGGCCTCGGCCTCGCCGTCCCAGAGGCCGCGCACGCGCAGCTTGGCGCCCTGCTCGCCCTCGGTCCACAGGGTCTTGCCGAGTCGGCCTTCGTTGTGCGCGATCAGGCCGGAGGCGGCGGCCAGGATGTGCCCGGTGGAGCGGTAGTTGCGCTCGAGCCGGATGATCGTGGCGCCGGGAAAGTCGGCCTCGAAGCGCAGGATGTTGCCGACCTCGGCGCCGCGCCAGCCGTAGATCGACTGGTCGTCGTCGCCGACGCAGCAAAGGTTCCGGTGTCCCTGGGCGAGCAGGCGCAGCCAGAGGTACTGCGCAACGTTGATGTCCTGGTACTCGTCGACCAGGATGTAGCGGAAGCGCCGGTGATAGCCGGCCAGGACCTCCGGATCGCCCTGGAACAGCGTCAGCCCGTGCAGCATCAGATCGCCGAAGTCGCAGGCGTTGAGCGCCTTCAGGCGCTCCTGATAGGCGGCGTAGAGCCGAACCGCCCGGCCGCCAGCGAGATCGCCTGCCGCGCCGGCCGAGACCCTGTCCGGCGGCAACCCGCGGTCCTTCCAGCGCTCGATCACCGCCAGGATCATCCGCGCCGGCCACTTCTTGTCGTCGATGTTTTCGGCCTGCAGGACCTGCTTGAACAGCCGCAGCTGGTCGTCGGTATCGAGGATGGTGAAGTCGGGCTTGAGGCCGACGTTCTCGGCGTGGGCGCGCAGCATGCGCGCGGCCAGCGCGTGAAAGGTGCCCAGCCACCAGCCCTCGACCGAACGGCGCAGCAGCCCCGCCACCCGGTCCTTCATCTCGCGCGCCGCCTTGTTGGTGAAGGTGACCGCGAGAATCTGCCCCGGATGCGCCCGGCCGACGGCCAGCAAATGGGCCAGACGCGTGGTCAGCACGCGGGTCTTGCCGGTGCCGGCACCGGCCAGCACCAGCACCGGGCCGTCGAGCGCCTCGACGGCCGCGCGCTGCGACTCGTTGAGCGCGGCCAGATAGGGATAGCCCGGCTCGGCGGTCCGGGGATCAGGCAAATCGGTCATGGTCCTTGCATATATAGCGCAGCAGCCGGAGTCGCTCAGCCGCAAACGCGCTGCCCCGCCTGACCGGGCGCCCGCCCAAGAAACAGCGCCTGTCGCTCGGACCTCCCCCCGGCGTGCCGGAGGTGGTACGCTGGCGCGGCAAAGCCGGAGACCGGCATGACCGAGAAAAGCCACGTCCCGGGCCTAGCCGCCGCGACGCGATGGGCGATCCTTGCGGTGACTTTTGCCGGGAGTCTGACCGCCGGCCCGTTCCTTTTCGGGGGGGACGCGCGGGCCGGTCCGCTCGAGGCCGTGGTCGGGGTGCGCGCGAGCATACCGGAGGACGCCCGCGCCGCCGAAACCCTGGGCACCGCGCGCGCCGGATCGGGCATCGTCATCGGCGAGGGCGGCCTGGTGCTCACCATCGGCTACCTGATTCTCGAGGCGATCACCACCGAGATCGTCCTGTCGGATGACCGCGCGGTGCCGGCGGATATCGTCGCCTACGACTACGACACCGGCTTCGGCCTGCTGCGCGCGCGCGCGCAGCTCTCGATTGCGCCGATGGAGCTCGGCCGCTCCGCCGATTTGCGGCCGCCGGACGCGATCTTGATCGCCAGCTCCGGCGGAACCGGCGCGGTCACCGCCGCGCGCGTCGTATCCCGGCGCGACTTCGCCGGGTACTGGGAATACCTTCTGCCGGACGCGATCTTCACCGCGCCGCCGCATCCCTCCTTCGGCGGCGCGGCGCTGATCGGACCCGACGGCCGGCTGCTCGGCGTCGGTTCGCTCATGGTCGGCGACGCGGCGCAACCGAGTGAGCCGCTGCCCGGCAACATGTTCGTGCCGATCGACGCGCTCAAGCCGATCCTCAAGGACCTGCTGGCGCATGGCCGCTCCGGCGCGGTGCCGAGGCCCTGGCTCGGCGTTTTCTGCCAGGATCTGCGCGGCCGGCTGTTCGTCAACCGGGTCGCCCCGGGAGGCCCGGCCGCGCGCGCCGGCCTCGCCAAGGACGACATCATTCTCGCGGTCAAGGGCAAGCCGGTCCGCGACATGGCCGATTTCTACCGGAAGCTTTGGGCGCTCGGCCGGGCCGGGGTCGAGGTCCCGCTGACCGTGCTGCGACCGGGCGGCATGGCGGAAATCACCGTCAAGTCGGCCGACCGCTACGACTATCTGAAGCTGAAACCCAGCTATTGAAAATCAATGAACCACGAGAGACACAGAGAGAAGAAGGCGCTCAACCACGAAGACACTAAGTCACGAAGAAATTCACAAAGACATCGAGTCACGAAGAAGTTTTGGTTTGCGCGCTGCGCACGCTTGAATCCTCTTCGTGTCTTCTGTAATCGGTCTTTCGATGTCAATCTCCAAACCTCTTTCCGATCCGGCGTC
>JBHIDD010000274.1:0-3658 GCA_046759925.1 Kiloniellaceae bacterium | reverse complement strand
AAAAGTCCGCCAGGTTTTGCGAAACCCGCCCACACGCGCTGTGGGCGGAGTTTCGAAAACCTGCCTAGAGCCCGAAGCGGGACCAGAGCGCGCGTTCCTCGGCGGCGGCGATCAGCCCGGCGGCCCAGTCCTGCGGGCCCGGCCGGCGCAAGCCAAAGCCCGCACCCGCCAGGTCCGGTTCCGCGAATCCCAGCCGGCGGCGCCACCAGGGCCGTATGGCGTCCACCCGCTTGAGGGCCACCTTCTCGCCATAGCGCGCGCGCATGACCTGGCGCAGTTCGCCCAGGCCGTCGATCAGGCCGAGCTCCACGGCCTTCTTGCCGGTCCAGAACTCGCCGCTGAACAGGGCCCGGTCGCCGCCCTTGAGGCGCCCGCCGCGGCTTGCGCGGACCGCCGCCTTGAAGCTTTCGTGCATCTCCTTCTGGATGCCCTTGAGGCGCTCCACCTCCTTGGGATCTTCCTTCCGGAAGGGATCGAGCATGGATTTCTTGGGGCCCGCGGTATAGACCCGCCGCTCGATGCCGAAGCGCTGCAGGAGCTCGGGAAAGCCGAAGCTCGTGGTGATCACGCCGATCGAGCCGATGATCGAGGTCTCCCGCGCATAGATTTCGTCCGCGGCACAGGCCAGCCAGTAGCCGCCGGAGGCCGCGACGTCCTCGCAGAACGCGAAGACCGGGACGCCCTTCTCCTCGGCCAGATCGCGCAGCCGCCGGGCGATCAGATCCGACTGGACGGGCGAGCCGCCGGGCGAGTTGACGGCAAGCGCAACCGCCTGGAGCCGGGGCAGCTTGAAGGCCCGCTCGATGGCCCGGTCCAGACCCGCCAGCGTCATCCCGGCGCGCCAGGGGCCCAGGCTCCCGATCACGCCGGCAAGGCGCAAGACCCCCACCACCGGCGGGGGATGCTTGAAGCGCGCGACCGGCAGGCGCGCGAGCAGGCGGTGAATGTCCATGGGGAAAAAATAGGCGCGCGGCGCCGCCCTGCCAATGGGCCAGTGGGGCGGGCTTGCCCTGGCGCCCTAAAGCGGCAGCGCGGCGGCGGCGCGCAGCACGGCCTCGGCCTCGGGCGTGAAGCGGCCCTTGGAATCGTGCAAGACCAGGCCCGCGGACAGGCGCAGCGGCGTCGCGACCTCCTTGCGGGCCCGGACGATGACCCGCTTGGCCGGCCGGCCCGCCCCCCGCCAGAGCGGAAAGACCACGATCTCGCCGGCCCGGCCGGAAAGCGCCGCGAGCAGCCGGTCCGACCGGTGCACGAAGGCGATCGTGCCTTTCGGCCCGACCATGGCGAGCGCGGTGCCGACCCAGTCGGCACGGCGCACCCCGGCTTCGCGCATGGCCGCCGCGCGCGCCGGGCTGCCGGCGCCCCCGGGATGACCCGGCGGCAGGTGGGGCGGGTTGCACATGACGTGGTGGAAGGCGCCGGGGGCAAGGCGCGGCGGCGGTTTGGCGACGTCACCCGCGATCGGCAGGAAGCGCGCGGCCAGGCCGTTCAGCCGCGCGTTCTCGCCGGCCAGGCGCACCAGGTCGGCCTGGATCTCCAGCCCGGTCACCCGCACCTGAGGCAGCCGCACAAGCAGGCAGAGCGCCGCGGCGCCCACGCCGCAGCCGAGGTCCAGGACGCTCTCGCCGGGCGCCGCCGGGATGCTCGCGGCCAGGAACAGCGGGTCGATCGCGACCCGGTAGCCCTCGAGCGGCTGGCACAGGCGAACCCGCCCGCCGAGCAACGCATCCTCGCTGACCCGCCCCGACCGGCGGTCCGCCGCCCGGTGGTCCGGGCTCATGTGCCGGTCTCCTCGCCGGCCGCCGCGAGAATCCGAAGCGCCCGCGGATAGGCCTCGTCGGCGACCACCAAGCGGCGCGGGATGGCGCCGGCCGAGCCCTCGAGGATGCTGGTATGGGTGTCGAAAATCAGCGCCTCGATCCCGGAATCGGCCAGCAGAGCCTGCAGCCAGGACAGCTTGACCACGTCGTTCGTGCGCAACAGCTCTTTCATCCCGCCCCGCGGATTTCCGCGCCCACCGCCCGCGTTGGACTTGACCGGTCCGTCGTTCAACCTATGCTGGATTGTACGAACCCCGTTCAGTCGAAGCCCGGTCCATGATAACCGGCAGGACGGCGGGGGGAAACACAGGGGGGAGGGTCGTGACTCTCGCCGCCGGAATCGATATCGCCCGGGACGCCCGAGTCCGCACCGGGCTGGAACCGCTGACCGCCCTTGTTGCCGAGGACCTCCGGGCCGTCAACAGCCTGATCCTCGAGCGCATGCACTCGCCGGTCGCCCTGATCCCGCAACTGGCCAGCCACATCATCGCCGCCGGGGGCAAGCGGCTGCGCCCGATCCTGACCCTGGCCGCGGCCCGGCTTTGCGGCTACCGGGGCCGGCGGCACCTGAGTCTCGCGGCCTGCGTCGAGTTCATCCACACGGCGACCCTGTTGCACGACGACGTGGTCGACCAAAGCGATCTGCGCCGGGGGCTTTCCACCGCCAACGCGGTTTGGGGCAACCAGCCCAGCGTGCTGGTCGGCGATTACCTGTTGAGCCGCGCTTTCCAGCTCATGGTCGCCGACGGCTCGCTGAAGGTGCTCAAGATCCTGTCCGACACCTCGGCGGTGATCGCCGAGGGCGAGGTCCAGCAGCTGACCACCGCCAACGACACCGAGACCTCCGAGACGGCGTACCTTCAGGTGATCGGCGCCAAGACCGCGGCGCTGTTCGCCGCCGCCTGCCGGATCGGCGCGATCGTGGCCGAACGGCCGGAGGCCGAGGAGTCCGCGCTGGAGGCGTACGGCCGCAATTTCGGCGTCGCCTTCCAACTGACCGATGACATCCTCGACTTTTCCGCACGCCAAGTCGAGCTCGGCAAGAGCATCGGCGACGACTTCCGGGAAGGCAAGATCACCCTGCCGATCATCCTCGCCTTTCAGCGCGGGGATGCGGTCGAGCGCGCCTTCTGGCGGCGCTGCCTGGAGCAGCTGGACCAGACCGAAGCCGATCTGGAGCGCGCCATCGGGCTCATGACCCGGCACGGCGCGCTCGACGATAGCATGATGCGGGCGCGCCGCTACGGCGCCCGGGCGCGCGAGGCGCTGGCCGTCTTCCCCGACTCTGCCCTCAGGCGCAAGATGATCGAGGTCGTCGACTTCTGTATCGAGCGGGCCTACTGAGCCACGCCGGAGTCGAAGGCGGCGGCCCGGCGCATTGGGCCGGGCACCCGTCGGCAAAAAACGGCCAAGCCGCGCACGGAGAAAGCGCAAAAAAAGGACGCGGGGGTCGCGACGGGATCGCCGGAACGCTGTGCCTTTGGCCCATGCCGACGGCACTCACCGCCGGAACAAGGGAAGCGGTGGCACTGAGGAGGGGATGTTTTTTTTCAGGGGAGAAGTCCCCACGCGCGGACGCGCATGGGGGCATGCGCGGCCTGGAACGGCCGCGGCTTGGCGGGAACTGTTTTGAACGGGATTCCGCTCCGGCGGAGCGGGACGAGACTGGGAAGAAAAAGGGGGAAATGAAAAAGGGGACATTCTTATTTTTTTGTAGAAAAATAAGAATGTCCCCTTTTTCGCCTTTGGTGACCGAATAAGAATGTCCCCTTTTTGTCCCGGGAAGGTGCGGGCTAGCGCTCTTCCGCGCCCCGGATGATGCGCGCCTCCCCGTCGCC
>JBHIDD010000273.1:0-3666 GCA_046759925.1 Kiloniellaceae bacterium | reverse complement strand
CCTTCCTCGACCGCGGCGCGGGTCGCGTTCATGGCGTCCTCGACCCGGTCCTTGCGCTCCTTGACCTCGATTTCGGTCGCGCCGCCGACCCGGATGACCGCCACGCCGCCCGCCAGCTTGGCCAGCCGCTCTTGCAGCTTCTCGCGGTCGTAGTCGGAGGTCGTCTCCTCGATCTGGGCGCGGATCTGGCTGCACCGGCCGTCGATTTCCTTCTTCTTGCCGGCGCCGTCGACGATGGTCGTGTCTTCCTTGGTGATGATGACCTTTTTGGACCGACCCAGCATGTCCATCGTCACGTTTTCCAGCTTGATGCCGAGATCTTCGGAGATGACTTGGCCGCCTGTCAGGATCGCCATGTCCTCGAGCATGGCCTTGCGCCGATCGCCGAAGCCAGGGGCCTTGACCGCCGCGACCTTCAGGCCGCCACGCAGCCTGTTGACGACCAACGTCGCCAGGGCCTCGCCTTCCACGTCCTCGGCGACCACGAGCAGGGGCTTACCCGACTGCACCACCTTTTCCAGGAGCGGGACCATCGCCTGGAGTCCCGAGAGCTTCTTCTCGTGCAGGAGAATGTATGGCTCTTCGAGCTCCACTTTCAGCTTCTCGGTGTCGGTGATGAAATACGGCGACAGATAGCCCCTATCGAACTGCATGCCTTCGACGACCTCGAGCTCCGTCTCCAGCGACTTGGCTTCCTCGACCGTGATCACGCCCTCGTTGCCGACCTTGTCCATCGCCTCGGCGATCATGTCGCCAATGGCCTTCTCGCCGTTGGCCGAGATCGTCCCGACCTGCGTGATCTCCTCGTTCGTTGTCACCTTCTTGGTGCGCTTTTTGAGCTCCTGGACGACGGTGTCGACCGCCAAATCGATGCCGCGCTTGAGATCCATGGGATTCATACCCGCGGCTTCGGCCTTGCAGCCCTCGCGCACAATCGCTTGTGCGATCAGAATCGCCGTGGTGGTACCGTCGCCCGCCACATCGTTGGTCTTGGACGCCACCTCTCTGACCATCTGGGCGCCCATGTTCTCGAACTTATCGGAAAGCTCGATCTCCTTGGCGACGGTCACGCCGTCCTTGGTGGTGCGGGGCGCGCCGAACGACTTGTCGAGCACCACGTTGCGGCCCTTGGGACCGAGGGTGACCCTGACCGCGTCGGCCAGAATATCGACGCCCCGCAGCATGCGCGAGCGGGCATCGGACGAAAAGCGGATTTCCTTAGCAGCCATCGTTCAACGTCCTCCCGGTTAAGCAGCCCTTTGTTGGGCCTCGGCGCCTTCGATGACGCCCATGATGTCGGACTCCTTCATGATCAGGAGTTCCTCGCCGTCCATCTTGACCTCGGTGCCGGACCACTTGCCGAAGAGCACGCGGTCGCCCGCCTTGACGTCGGGCGGCGTGATCTCGCCCTTCTCGTTGCGCGCCCCGGGACCGACGGCGAGGATCTCGCCCTGCATGGGTTTCTCCTTCGCGGTATCCGGGATAATGATGCCACCGGCTGTCTTCTCGTCCTCTTCGATCCGACGGACGAGGACCCGATCGTGCAATGGTCTGAACTTCATCGTTTCCCTCCGAGATTCCTTGCGATAAGCGAATTCCCGTGACTTAGCACTCATGCGGTGGGAGCGCTAACAGCTCTCGATTTATTGTGGATTCGAAGCTCGAATGTCAAGAGGCGGAGGGAAATTTTTTCAATTTTTTCAATGCCTTAGGGACAACACCCCCCTTTGGGCCCCGCCCTGCCGCGGACCGCACCCACTCCAGATTCGTCGCCCGGACCGGACCCGCAACGCTCGTCGAGCCGGCCGGCACAAATGTCATTCTCGAGCGAGGGCCTCCAGCAACGGAGACCTACGGCATCAGGCCGCTTGCATCGCGCCTCCCGTGTATCGACGTTGCCGCTGGATCGGCTGGTTATCGTTCGCCGCGATAGGCGGACGACATGATGGCTCTGCTGTGCCGAGATGCGGTGCCACGGAGGACAATTCCTGGCGGGGCAAGGATTGTTCCGGCGGCACCGGAAGCACCCAGGGTGGCGGCGCCCGGAAGAAGGGCGGCGGCGCGATCGGAAAGAGCGTCATCCAGGGCGCTCCGACGTAATCGAGCGTGCGCCACATCGCCTGGTCGTCTTTTCCTCCTCGCCGCATTGTGTTTGCACTCTCGTCAGGCCGCTTGTTCGTCGAGGGCGGTATCGGTCTCCATCTCGGCAAGCTCTTCCTCGCTGGGCTCCGGCATGTCGGCGAGATCACCGATTTCGTCGTCTCGCTGAGGGGCCGCTTCGCCCGCCTCCGATGCCGCGTCTTCGGCACCGAATATGTCGGCGAAATCCTCGCTTGTCCGGCCGGCGGCCCCAAATTCGTCGCTATAGGAGTCGCTATAGGAGTCGCCATAGGATCCGTCCGTTTCGTCATCCTCTAGGGCTGCGCGCCGCATCCGCTTCACCAGCGAATCGCGGAGCGCCTCGGGGGTCACCGTACCGGCTGCGATCTCGCGGAGCGCAATGAGCGTCGGCTTGTCGCGGTCCGCGGGAACAGTGGGCCGTACCCCGGCACCGAGTTCACGCGCCCTCTGGGCGGCGAGCATGATGAGATCGAAACGATTGGCTACTTTCTCTAGACAGTCTTCCACGGTAATCCGTGCCATGGCGTTCTCCGTCTATCGCATCCGCCAAGAGCTAGGGCCGCGAAGCAGGTTTTCGAAACTCCGCCCACCGCGCGTGTGGGCGGGCTTCGCAAAACCTGCTGGACTTTTAAGGGCTTGCAGAGTGATCTTGGCCCGGCCATTCGTGGCCGGATCAAGAACACTCTGCTTAGCGAAAGTTTTGCGCATAGCTCTTGGGTCGAAGGCGCCGGGGATAGGGTTCGATAGGGACGCAGCGCAATTCGTGCCGCTTGGCGAACTCGAGGCCCGCGTCCAGTCCTTTCAAACCGCCTAAAAGAGCCGTTCGGGCGGTGCCGATATAGGCAACGAGTCTGCGAATTCAAGAGCGGATTGCGGCCGAAACATGTGCAATGAAAACAGCGGCTTGGCGATAAACTGCCGGTTCCCGCAGGATTCCAGTCGACGGCCCCCGTTACGCCGCCAGGCGCTGTATCTTCCGGCATCGGAAATGACTCGTGGACGATGCTTTCGACGTCACATCATCGAGAGGGTTGCTCTTCCGGTGGCGAGCCCGATCATGATCCGAATGCACGGCCTTTCGTGCCGCGGGCGTGTTCAATCGGCCGGAGCCACGTCCGGGTGCCGCCGGGTGTGCTCGCCAGGCACAGCGTGCGGACGAGGCGAGTCCTTTGGACATCGGCAGGCGCGCGTTCGCCTCATCCGAAATTCCGTCGTCCCAGGCGTTCATCAGGTCGGACAAGACGACAATGTCCGGGGCAGACCCGGCCGATCGAAGGTCTGGCTGCGCACGCATGTCCCGGGCCGGTGCCCTATGGGCGCGGTCAAAGTGCGTGGGAGACGGGCGGTGAGCCATTTTGAAGACCAGTTACTTCTGATCCCATGACGGTCCTCCGACACATCCGGCGGCCTTCGGCCATTGGACCAAACCGCGCGCGCGGTGGTTCGCGGCGGCAAGCGGCGCGGTCTGCGCGGTAACGGGATGGGAGCGCCCTGTCTGAGGATTGGGGGTGTTGACCCTCGCCTCGAGACAAGCGCAGACCCATG
>JBHIDD010000272.1:0-3672 GCA_046759925.1 Kiloniellaceae bacterium | reverse complement strand
ACTAACCTTGGAGTACCCCTTTCCTCATCCCTGACACAAAATCTGATACATCACCACGATTCGCCGCCAGTTGGCCTGGCTCTGCGTTTCGCGCTAATTTGACCCTCGCAACGCTGCGTGAACCGAAACAGGGAGACAGCCCCCGTGATCGTCGAGCAGATCTGGACCGGCAACGCCTACCGCAACTTCAACTATCTCATCGCCTGCGCCGAGACCGGCGAGGCGCTGGCCATCGACCCGCTGGACCACCGGAAATGCCTGGCCCGGGCCAAGGACAAGGGCTGGACGGTCACCCAGGTCCTCAACACCCACGAGCACGGCGACCACACCGGCGGGAATAAGGCCATGATCGCGGCCACCGGCGCCAGGCTGCTGGCGCACAGAAACGCCCGGGACAAGATCCCCGGGATCGACCGGGGGCTTTCGGCGGGCGACGTGATCAAGGTCGGCCGGACGGTCGAGCTCGAGGCCCTCGATACCCCCGGGCACACCATGAGCCACGTCTGCCTGCTGTCCCACACCGAACCGCCGGCGCTCGTCTGCGGCGACACCCTGTTCAACGCCGGGGCCGGCAACTGCCACAGCGGCCACCCGGAGGCGCTCTACCGCACCTTCGCCGGCCAGCTCGCCAGGCTGCCGGACGACACGCTGGTCTACCCGGGCCACGACTACATCGCCAACAACCTGCGCTTTACCCTGGACCGCGAGCCGGACAACCAACGCGCCGCGGCGCTGCTCGGCGCGGTCGAGGACCAGAACCCGGACGACGCGCTGGTCTCGACGCTCAAGCTGGAGAAGGAGATCAACACCTTCTTCCGGCTGCACTCGCCGAGCCTGATCGCCAAGCTGCGCGAGGCCTTTCCGGAGCTTCCCGAAGAGCCGGACGAAAAGACGGTCTTCCTGAAGCTCAGGGAACTTAGGAACCGCTGGTGAGGCGCGGCCGGCGGCGCCGCGGGACCATGCGCGCAATTTGAAACAAATCTCAGCCACGGCGGACGGCCCGGGCGCCGTGAATCCCGCCTGCCCCCGCGGCAGCACGCGATTTGAGACCCTTTGCCCCTGATTCGGCGCAACGCGCCCGGGCGCTCAACGAAATCTAAAGCATGATTGGTCATGCTGTGGCCCTCCTCTGGGAACCGAGGAAGACGGCACGATGCCAAACATGGTTCCACGGTGGGTCCTGCGTTGCGGTGCCGCGACGGTTATCGTCGCGGTGCTCGGCGGGTGCACGCTGAACGAGCGTGCCGAAGCGGTCTATTTGCGACAGCAGCGGGCCTCGACGGCTCTGATCGAGGCGATCGTCGCCGCCGAGGACGAAAACCCGGCGCTCGCCGAGAGCCTCTACGACACCGAAGCCGCGTTCAACGACGTCTGCGCGCCGCTCCGCCGGGCGTCGTACCGCCGTCTCTACGCGGAAGAGATCGAGGGGGATCTCGAGTGGGCGATCTTCCTTGCGCTGGAGGATTGCGCGTCGAAGACCGGGGACGTCGAGCGCCTGCTCTGGCAGGTCGACCCGGAAAACGCCCGCTACTATCTCGGCAGCCCGGACCTCGCGTCGGCGCCCGAACAGGACTAGAGGCGGCCGGGCGCCTGGTCCGCGCCGCAAGAGGCGCCCTGCTCCGCCGGATCGCGGCATGGCTTCGACCGCCCCGGTAAGCGCCGGCGTTGGCTGCCGAGTCCGCACGTCAACCTCGTGCGATCGGCAAGCGGTCCCTTGAGCTCGCCCGGAGGCGGGCCTTGCTGATATAACCCTTGCTTCGGCGCGGTCCCCGGGGGCGCATCGCCCGGGCGTTTCATGGCCGGCGCGTCCGGCCGCTATGCGGCGAAACCGTCCGTTGCGGAGGAGCGGCAGCCATGTCCGATCCGGCCCCCGGAGGCAAGGTGACGAAGTCCGACGCCGAATGGCGCCGGCAGCTCACCCCCGAGCAGTACCGGGTGACCCGGCAGAAAGGCACCGAACGGCCGTTCAGCGGCGAATACAACGACTGCAAGATCCCGGGCACCTACCTCTGCGTGTGCTGCGGCGCGCCGCTGTTCAGCTCGGAGGCCAAGTACGATTCGGGCACCGGCTGGCCGTCCTTCACCGAGCCGATCTCCGAAAGCGCGGTCGCCACGGCGGCGGACCGGAGCCTCTGGACGTTGCGAACCGAAGTGCTCTGCGCGCGTTGCGATGCGCACCTGGGCCACGTTTTCGACGACGGGCCGCAGCCGACGGGAAAGCGCTACTGCATGAACTCGGCCGCGCTCGAGCTGGTGCCCGAAGACGAAACGTCCTGAGCGCCGGCCGGCCCCGTCCCGGCCGGAGGTTGCCGCGCCGAGCCGGGGCCATTTGCCCAAATCGTTGAAAATTCTGCCCTGGAACCGCATCTAGAGACGAGCCGCAGCATCTCGCGCCGGCGCGGCCGGCGGGGCCTGAGGCGGCCGGCGCCTTCGGGGGGCGGGACAAGGAACGGCGAACCGGGGCCATTGGGAAGCCGAGACGGTCGGAATGTTCTATCTGTTGGTCGCGGCGGGGTTCGGTCTGCTGCTGTTCGGCGGCGAATGCCTGGTCCGCGGGGCGGTGTCCCTGGCGCGGCGGCTCGGCGTTTCGCCGCTGCTCATCGGGCTCACCATCGTCGCCTACGGCACCAGCGCCCCCGAGCTGCTGGTCAGCCTGGAGGCGCATTTGACCGGTGCGCCGGGAATCGCGGTCGGCAACGTCGTCGGCTCCAACATCGCCAACATCCTGTTGATCCTCGGCTGCACCGCGCTGATCTTCCCGGTCACGTGCGCGCCGGGGGCGCTCAAGGACAACGGCCTGGTGCTGCTCAGCGCGAGCGTCGTGCTGGTCCTGCTTGGACTCGCCGGGGCGGTCAATCCCTGGGCCAGCGTGCTGATGCTGGCGCTGCTGATCGCCTTCTCGGTGCTCAGCTACCGGACCGAGCGGCAGGGCCAAGTCCGCGGCAATCCCGAGGCGGTGCTGCACGTCAAGGAGGCCGAGGAATACCAGGACGGGCCGAAGACCCTGCCCTACGGCCTGCTCGCCCTCTTGGCCGGCCTGGTCGGCGTGATCGTCGGCAGCCATTTCCTGGTCACCGGCGCGGTCGGACTCGCGCGCGATATCGGCGTCTCGGACGCGGTGATCGGATTGACCCTGGTCGCGGTCGGCACCTCCTTGCCCGAGCTGGCGACTGCCGTGGTCGCCGCGTACCGCCGCCATTCCGACGTGGCGCTGGGCAACGTGCTCGGCTCCAACATCTTCAACATCCTGGGCATCATGGGCGTGGTGCCCCTGTTCGGCTCACTCCCGATCCCGCCGCAGGTCGCCGCCTTCGACCTCTGGATCATGCTCGCGGTGACCTTCTTTTTCGTGCTCTGGACGAGCCTGCGCAACAGCATCGGCCGGCCTTTGGCCGTGGTGTTCCTGGTCGCCTACGCCGTCTACGTCGCCAGCCAATACCTGGGCATTTCCGCCTTGCCCGCGCCCCAGGTCTGAGACACCCTCGGGTCGAGGCGCCGCCCGCGGAAATCCGACTCGCCCGATGACAGCCTCGCCATTCCTCCTCTCGGTCGGCGGTTTTCTGCTTCTGGTCCCGGGCGCCGCCGCGCCCATCGCCCCGATCGCCACCCAACCCAGCACGGTCGTGCGCGATGCCGGCGCGTCCTTGGATCGCGGAAGCCCGGTCTCCCGGG
>JBHIDD010000271.1:0-3698 GCA_046759925.1 Kiloniellaceae bacterium | reverse complement strand
ATGACTAATAGCTCAGAAGCATTTCAGAGAATTGAAGGCTATTTTGACGAGTTCTGTAAAGGCGTTGACGTCTGCCTTATGACAGATCTCTTTGTTCGCGGCGACTTGCTCGACGCCTATGGACGGCTCGCCCGCCTCCGGGATCGCTTCAAGGCAGAAAAGCACAATCTGAACCCGGCCGCCCTTGCGGCCCTTTCCAAGGTGTTTGAGCACGACACCTTCATCAAGGGCATGATGCACATCCGCCAGGTTGGCGAACACGTTAAGAAGCGCGGTGGCCAGCTTGTCATATGGACGACAGGCAATGAGCCCATAACCCTCGACGCCGAATCGTCAGCCATGGCCGTGTTCTCCGCTTCCCCCGTCACCTTGACCGATATTCACGGCAATCCGCACCCCCTGGACCATTTGGAAATGCTTCGGGAAGCGGAAAAGAGAATTACCAACGCAATGAGCAAAGCCACACAGTGAAACACTATCGGTAATTCTGTTTCGCCTGCTCAGCCGCTTTCTTCCTCGACCTCGCGGATCATGGCCTCGACCGCCGCCTTGAGGGGGCCGAGGTCGCGGGTGGCCACGTTCCAGACGATTTCCTGGTCGATGATCTCGTAGCCGTGGCGCAGGATGTTGCCGATGTCGGCCACCTGGCGCCACGGGATATCGGCGTGCTTGTCCTTGAGCGCATCGGGCAGGGGATACGAGGCTTCGGAGATGATCTCGATCCGGCGTTCGGTCGCCGCGCGGAGCATCTCGTCGGCGCGGTAGTCGTCGAGGCTTCGGTCGGCGAGAGAGGCCTCGATGGCCTTAATCGCGTCCATCACGTCTTGCAGCCGTTGACGTGGGCTTCGTCTTCGCATCGGCATACCTTTCGAGCGGGACGGGCGGCCGTCGAAGCGCGGAAAGATCTCGACCGCCTCGGCCAGGATGTTGTCCCTCAAGAACGGCTTGAGACCCTTGCGCTGGGCGAGCTCCACCTCACGGTCGAGGAGGTCGCAGAGGTAAAGCCGCAGGCCCGCCAGGTCGATGAGCGAGAACTTAAGATCCTCGTCGATGTCGACCAGGACGTCGATGTCGCTCTCGGGCCCGGCCTCGCCCCGCGCGGTCGAGCCGAAGATGGCAAGCCGCGTCACGCCGCGCGCCCGCAGTTCCCCGGCATGCGCCCGCAGAATCTCGATGGCCTCTTCGCGGTCCATTCCCGCATTGTGTTGAGGGCGCGGGAAGAACGCAAACGATCTCCTCACGCGGCTGCCCGTCCGGGCGAGGCCGCAAACGCCGGGTCGCCTGCCCCCCAATCACAATTGTCGGTGATTTCCGGGACGGTTCGTCGCCCTCCGCCCCCCCCTTAACCCCCGGCTAACCGAAAATTTATCGCGTGCGGGGTAGAAACGGTCTTGCGCGCGGGCCGCGGCATGGCCAATTGTGCGGCGCAATAGGGCCGCGCCCCGGCCGCCCACCGCCGGGCCGGTCGGCAGGGCCGGTTCCGGGGGGCCGGCGGATGCCTATATTACGGGTATGACAGGCGGTCCGGGCGCGGCGGCCAAGCGGTAAGGGATGTTAAGCATGGCGAGACTTTGGGCCGGCCTGAGGACGCGCGTTGCGCTCCTCCTCGCGGTCTTCCGGGGCCGGCTCGAGCCGGCGGCGCCGGAAGTCGCGCCCGGGCCCGTGCCGCACCCCTGGGAGGCGTCCTACCCCGACGGTCTCGACTGGCACCTGGAGATCGCGCGCAAGCCGCTTTGTGCGGTCCTCGACGAGGCGGTGACCCGTTGGCCGGACAAGCCCTGTCTTGCGTTCCTCGGCAAGCGCTACAGTTATGCGGAGGTGGGCGAGCTGGTCGCCAGGGCGGCCAAGGGCCTCCAGGAGATCGGGGTCGAGAAGGGCGTGCGGGTCGGGCTGTTCCTGCCCAATTCGCCCTATTACGTGATCTGCTACCACGCGGTCCTCAAGGCCGGCGGGACCGTGGTCAACTACAACCCGCTCTACGCCGAGCGCGAGATCGCCCGCCAGATCCGGGATTCCGGGACCCGGATCATGGTGACGCTGAACCTCAATACCCTCTATCCCAAGATCGCCCGGCGGCTGGCCGACACCTGCCTCGAGAAGGTCGTGGTCTGCGCCATGAGCGGCGCGCTCAAGTTCCCCAAGAAGACGCTTTTCCTGCTGTTCAAGCGCAAGGAGGTCGCCCAAATCCCGGACGACAAGGCGCACGTCCGCTTCGAGAAGCTGATTTCCAACGACGGCCTGCCGCGCCTCGTCGAGATCGAGCCTGACCGCGACATCGCGGTCCTGCAGTATACCGGCGGGACCACGGGGCTGCCCAAGGGCGCGATGTTGAGCCACGGCGCGCTCTATGCCAACACCCTGCAGACCCGGCTCTGGGCGACGGATCTTTCCGCCGGCGCCGAGCGGGTCCTCGCGGTGCTCCCCTTGTTCCACGTCTTCGGCATGACCGCGGTGATGAACGTCGGCCTCTCGGCCGGCGCGGAGATCCTGCTCCTGCCGCGCTTCAAGGTCGCCGAGGTGCTGTCCGTCATCGACAAGGAGAAGCCCACGGTCTTCATGGCGGTGCCGACGATCTACTCGGCGATCAACGAGCACAAGGAGCGCGACAGGTACGACCTCTCCAGCCTGAGGTTCTGCATCTCCGGCGGCGCGCCGCTGGCCCTTGCGATCAAGACCAAGTTCGAGAGCCTGACCGGCTGCAGCCTGGTCGAGGGCTACGGCCTCACCGAGGCGGGGCCGGTCTGCACGATCAACCCGATCGGGGGTCTGAACAAGCCGAACTCCGCCGGGCTGCCGCTGCCCGGGACCATGATCGAGGTGGTCGCGCTCGACGATCCGGAGCGGGTCCTGCCGCCGGGCGCGCAGGGCGAGATCTGCGTCAAGGGGCCGCAGGTCATGGCCGGCTACTGGAACCGGGAAGCCGAGACGCGGGACGTGCTTAAGGAGGGCCGCCTGCGCACCGGCGACATCGGCTACATGGACGAGGACGGCTACGTCTACCTCATCGACCGGATCAAGGACCTGGTCATCTCCGGCGGCTTCAACGTCTATCCGCGCATGGTGGAAGAGGCGATCTACCTGCACCCGGCGGTCGCCGAGGTCGCGGTCTGCGGCGTGCCGGATCCGCACCGCGGCGAGGTGGTCAAGGCCTTCGTCAAGCTGCGCGGGCGGGACGTGCGCTTGACCGGCGCCGAGCTGCGCGCCTTCCTCAAGGACAAGCTGGCGCCCTTCGAGATTCCGCGGAAAGTGGAGTTCCGCGACGAGATCCCCAAGACGCTGGTCGGAAAACCCTTACGCCGCGTGCTCATCGATGAGGAGCGGCGCCGGCTGGATCGCCGGGCCGCGAAGCCGCCGGTCGAGCCGGCCCGGGCCGAGCCCGCCGAAGCGCACCGGGGAGGGCGTCCGGCATGAGCCTGGAGCGCATCACCGCGCGCCTCGAGGCGCGCAAGGCCGAGCTCGCGGGCTTGAACGCCCGCGTCCTCTTCGATCTGGGCGAGGACGGGACCATCGCGGTGGACGCCACCGCCGCGCCGCCGGTGATCGGCCGCGGGACGGCCGAGCCCGACTGCACGATCCGGCTTTCGGCGGAGAACATGGCGAAGCTGATCGAGGGCGCCCTCAACCCGACGCTCGCCTATTCGCTCGGCAAGCTGAAGGTCGAGGGCTCCATGGGCATCGCCATGAAGCTCGCGGCGCTC
>JBHIDD010000270.1:0-3732 GCA_046759925.1 Kiloniellaceae bacterium | reverse complement strand
ATCGAGAAGGGCTTGCTCATCGTCCACACCGGCAAGGGCAAGGGCAAGTCGACCGCGGCCTTCGGGCTGGTCATGCGCGCCATCGGCAACGGCATGAAGGTCGGTATCGTCCAGTTCGTCAAAGGCAGGTGGCAGACCGGCGAGCGGGCGGCGCTCGAGCGCTTTCCCGATCAGGTGGAGATCCGGGTCATGGGCGAAGGCTTCACCTGGGACACCCAGGACCGGGCCCGCGACATCCGCGCGGCCGAGGCCGGCTGGGCGATCGCCAAGGAGATGATCGAGGCCTGCCGGGGCGATCGTCCCAGGTACGACATGGTGCTCCTGGACGAGCTCAACATCGTCGTGCGCTACGACTACCTGCCGCTTAAGGAGGTGGTCGCCGTCTTGAAGGACAAGCCCGGTGACCTGCACGTCATCGTGACCGGCCGCAACGCCAAGCCGGAACTCATCTGGATCGCCGACCTGGTGACCGAGATGACCATGATCAAGCACCCGTTCCGCGCCGGGGTGAAGGCGCAAAAGGGCATCGAGTTTTAAGGCATCGAGTTTTGACGACTGTCGCGGCGATCATGCTGCAAGGCACCGGCTCGGACGTGGGCAAGTCGCTGCTCGTGGCCGGCCTGGGCCGGGCCTATAAGCGCCGGGGCCTGAGCGTCCGGCCCTTCAAGCCGCAGAACATGTCGAACAACGCGGCGGTCACCGAAGACGGCGGCGAGATCGGCCGCGCCCAGGCGCTTCAGGCCCGCGCCTGCGGCCTCGCGCCGATCACGGACATGAACCCGGTTCTGCTCAAACCGCAGACCGATCTGGGCGCCCAGGTCATTCTCCAGGGCAAGGTTTGGGGCAACGCCAAGGCGCGCGACTATCAGGGGCTCAAGCGCAAGCTCCTGCCGAAGGTGCTGGAGAGCTTCGTGCGGATCTCGCGCGGCGCCGACCTGGTCCTGGTCGAGGGCGCGGGCAGCCCCGCCGAGGTGAATCTGCGCGCGGGCGACATCGCCAACATGGGCTTCGCGCAAGCCGCCGAGCTGCCGGTCGCGCTCGTCGCCGACATCGACCGCGGCGGCGTGATCGCCAATATCGTCGGCACCTGGGCGCTGCTCACCGAGGCCGAGCGGGCGCGCCTGTGCGGCGTCATCATCAACAGGTTCCGCGGCGACGTTCGCCTGTTCGACGGCGGGCTTGAAACGATCGCGCGCGAGACCGGGCTGAGCTCCTTCGGCGTCGTGCCCCACTTCCCCGCGGCGCGGCACTTGCCGGCCGAGGATGCGGTCGCGGTCGAGTCCTACGAAGCGCCCGATCGCGATCGCGCGATCCGCGTCGCGGTGCCGGTCCTGTCCCGGATCGCCAACTTCGACGATCTGGACCCGCTCGCCGCCGAACCGGATGTCGCCGTCGACTTCGTCCACGCGGGCCGGGCGCTGCCGGGCGATGCCGATCTCGTCGTCCTGCCGGGCTCCAAGGCCACCTTGGCCGATCTTGCCTGCCTGCGGGATGCGGGCTGGGACATCGACATCGCGGCGCACCTGCGGCGCGGCGGGCATGTCCTGGGCCTTTGCGGGGGCTACCAGATGCTGGGGCGCACGATCCGCGACCCGCAAGGGCTAGAGGGCGCGGCGGGCGAGGCGGCGGGCCTCGGCCTGCTCGACATCGAGACGGACTTAAGCCCGGCCAAGCGCTTGGCCGCGGCGGAGGGCGTAGACTTGGCAAGCGGCGAAGCCGTGCGCGGCTACGAGATGCACATGGGGAAGAGCCGCGGCCCCGGGCTCGACCGGCCCATGCTGCGCTTAAGCGGCCGGCCCGAGGGCGCGGTCTCGCACGACCGCCGCGTCATGGGCTGTTATCTGCACGGGCTGTTTGCCGCCGACGGCTTCCGGCACGCGTTCTTGCGCCGTCTGAAGGACCGCGCGGCGAGCGGGGTCGCCTACGAAGCCGAGGTCGAACGGATCCTCGACCGCCTCGCCGATCACCTGGAGGCCCACCTCGACTTGGACCGCTTGCTGGCGGCGGCCCGCACCCGGAGGCGCCGAGGCGGCGGTTCGTCATCATCGGCTCGCTGAGCGCCGCGATGATCGAGCTGCCGGACATGCGGAACGGCTTGTCCCGTGGACCGGATCGATCGGCCCATCCGCGCCTGCCTTTGCGGAAGATGCCACCTGCTCCGTCGCCGAGGTCGCCGGGCGGGTCGGCCACCCGAGCGGCCTAGAGCCAGCGCCGCACGGCGGCCTTATAGCGCCGGTAGTCCGCCCCGAACTTGTCCTCCAGATAGCGCTCCTCGCGGGCGATCACGCCGCTGCGGACGATGGCGAGCACGGGCACGAGCAGCGCCAAGACCCAGAGGTTGTCCGCGGCGATGCCGATCCCGGCGTAAATGCTGCTTAAGGCCAGGTAGATCGGGTTGCGGGAAAACCGGTAGAGGCCGCCGGTCACGATCGCGTTCGTCGGCTTGCTCGTTTCGACGTTGGTGCCGGCGGCGCGAAACTGCTTGAACGCGGCGGCGACGATGCCGACGCCGAGGGCGATCAGCGCCGCCCCGGCCGGGTACTGCACGGCCTCGGGGATGACCGCGACCGGCCAGAGGGCGTCGAGCCCCAGGCCGAGCCCCAGGAAGCCCAGGTAGATGAGCGGCGGCCGGGCGACAACCCCGGGGCGGTCTTCGGTGTCTTCGGTTTGCGTCATGGCCGGCTACAGCGGTATCGCCGCCACCAGCAATATCGCAAGAATGGCATTCGCCGCAAGATAGAGCCTGAGTGCTGCGCGCAGGTCGGTGGCGGCGAGCGCCGCGCGGCCGTCGCCCATCCAGTGGTCCTGGACGAGGCCGTGCCCGTAGCGGCGCGGCCCGGCCAACGCGAAATTCAGCGCCCCGGCAAGCGCGGCTTCCGGCCAGCCGGCGTTGACCGAGCGATGCTTGGGGGCATCGCGCCGCATGACCCGCCAGGCCCGCGAGGCCCTTGCCCCGGGCACGAGCGCCGCCGCGGCGACGAGAATCAGGCCGGACAGCCGCGCCGGCAGCCAGTTCGCCGCGTCGTCGAGCCGCGCCGCCGCCTTGCCGAAGGCCTCGAAGTGCGCGCTCCCGTGGCCGATCATGCTGTCCAGCGTATTGACCGCCTTGTAGGCCGAGAGGCCGGCGAGCCCGAAGAGGACGTACCAGAAGACCGGGGCGACCACGCCGTCGGAGAAGTTCTCGGCCGTGCTTTCGGCGGCGGCGCGGGCGACCCCGGCGGCATCGAGGCTTTCCGGGTCGCGGCCGACGATATGGGCAACCGCCGCGCGGGCTTGCGCCAGGCCCGAATCGAGGCCCCGGGCGACCGCGGCGACGTGGTCGTAAAGCCCGCGGAAGGCGATCAGGCTGCTCGCCAGCGCGGCTTCGACGATCCAGCCGCCCGCGATCGTTCCGAGCAGCGCGCCGAGCGCCCAGCCGACCGCCCCGGCGATCAGCCCGATTCCGCAAACCAACAGCAGGCCCCGGGCCATGCGCGCCGGGCGGCCGGCCGCCGGCTCGTTGAGTCGCCGCTGGCCGGCCTCGACCAGCCGGCCGACGAGGGCGACCGGATGGGGCACGGCGCGGTAGAGCCACTCCGGGTCGCCGATAGCGGCGTCGATGGCGAGCGCAAGCAGCAGGATTTGGAAGGGATCGGCGGCCGGTCCGGTGCCGAGAAGCCAGGCGGTCAGCATGACTGGTACCGTGATATTGTCATAGAGCCGTTGGAAAAAGCATGGGTCGGGCGCCGCGCC
>JBHIDD010000269.1:0-3736 GCA_046759925.1 Kiloniellaceae bacterium | reverse complement strand
CCGAGCGCATCGAGGAGGTCCGGCGCGCCGAGGCCAGGGCCCGGAGTTTCCAGCCCGGCCCCAACCGGGGCTTTGCCGACAGGCCGACGGTGATGTACGTGCAGCAGAGCCTGAACGGCCTCGGCTATGAGGCCGGCCCGGTGGACGGACGAATCGGACCGCGCACCCGCAAGGCGATCAGCGGTTTCCAGAGCGATGCCGGGCTCGCCGCCGACGGCGCGGTCTCGCCCGAGCTGCTGCGCCGCCTGCTCGACGGCCAAGGCGAAGAACCGGCGCCGTAACGGGAACCGGCACAAAACGAACCGGCGGGGTCAGGCCCCGCCGATCCAGCTCGCGACGCTGTGACGAAAGGGCGTCAGCCGCCAGTGCCATCGAGGATCGCCTCCCCGTCGCCGGCGATGCCGGTCGCCTCGCCCTCGGCGGCGGTTTCCTCGCCGCCCGCGACATCGGCCTCCTCGGTCGCGCCGGGTTCGGCGTAGGCCCCAGCGGCGAAGCCGGCGACCACGGCGTCCTCGACCTCCCGGCTGATCGTCCTGGCCTCCGTGGTCCCGGTGGTCTCGGTGGTCTCGGTGACCTCCGTGGTCCCGGTGGTCTCGGTGGTCTCGGTGGCCTCCGTGGTCCCGGTGGCCTCCGCGGTCTCGGTGGTCTCCGGCTCCGACTCGACCGTGATGTCGAGTGCGGAGTTGACCGCGCGGACCACCTGCCGCGCCTCGATTTCATCGGCAACGTCCTTGTTGGCCGCGGCAACGAGGCTGTCCACGGCCGCGGCGACGTCGCCGGCTAGGATGGCCGCCTCGTACTCGGCGGCCAGGCCGACCGTCGAGTCGTGGTTGGCGTGCATGCGCGCCGTCTCCGAGGCATGCATCCACGAGTTCAAGCGGCCCAGCATGGAGGCGGTCACCCCGTGCGCGTTCGGGGCAACGCCTTCGGTGTCTTCGAGTGACCCGCCGCTGTGTCCCGGCGCGGAAGCGCTGGCCCCCGGACCGTGGCCCGAAGCCTTACCGTGGCCGTTCCCGTGGCCTGGCCCGTCCTCGGCCGAGGCTATACCGCCGTGGTCGCCATGGCCGCCGTCATGACCGCCTTTGCCGCCGCCGCCGTGGCCGCCACCGTTGCCACCGCCGTTGCCGCCCTTGGCGAAGGCGGCGACGCCGCCAAGCGGAAGATCATCGAAACTCGGCGCAACCGGCATCGCGATCAGCACGAGCGCCAAGGCGCTCGCCACCGTCATCAAGCCGGCCGGCCGTAAGGTTTTCCGGTCGCACATCTTCAGGCTCCCCTCCTCGGCTGGGAATGTCACATCACGTTACTTGGGATGCCATAGATAGAAACGTAAAATGTAATATATTTACGTCCACGCAGGAAAATTATACGCCAGAAACCTCGATAAATACAACAATATTACTTAATGCCAACTTTGCGTAAAATTTTATAAATGATATTATTTCGATTGAATATTGCGACTGAATGCTTCGGGCCGGGAAGCCAACTTTTCGTGTCTTTCCCGCCGGATGCTTCCGACCGCGCGCGCCTGTGGCGGCGGGCATCGGCCCGGCCGGGAAGCCCTCGGGACGCGGGGAACCCGTACAACTTCCGAAGAACCGGGACAGGCCGCAAAAGGCATACCGGGGGCATACCGGGCGCAGGACCGCTCGCGCGCGGGCGCCCGCCGGCCAGGTTTGGCCTGGTCGACCCGCCGCGATGGCCACCGGCCGGCCGGGACGGCTCTGGTCACCCGGTTGGGCAGAGCGGCGTTCTTTGCCCGGCGCAGGCGCGGCCTCGGACGAAGACTAAAGCGGGAAAGCCCGCCGCCGCCTGTGGGTTTCCGGCGGGTTTCCGGCGCCGCGCCGGGCCGGGCGCAACGGGCCGGTGTCGCTATTCTTGCGGGGCCGGCGCCACGCCCCCGCCGGCCGGTTGCCCGGCCAGGAAACCTTCAGCCACGGCCTGCTCGGTGCTCGCGCTCACCCCGGTCTCGGCGCCGCTCGCGCCTACCCCGGTCTCTGCGGCGGCCACCTCCGAGCCGCTAAGTCCCAGCAGCGAGTCGACCCCTTGCACCACGGCCGTGGACTCGTCCAAATCCGCGACGCTCTTGTTGGCCGCGGCAAGCAGGTTGGCCACCGCGTCGTCGATCGCCGCGTCGTATCCCGCATTGCCCTCGCCTATGGCCTCGGCCTCGAGCAGCGCCGCTTCATAGGCAGCGATCAGGCCAACGGTGGACGCCGACTTGCCCGCCAAAAAATGTTCCAGTTGCACCGCCTTGGCCCGGTCGCTGGCATGCGCGGCGTTTAGGCGCCCCAACAGCGAGGTCAGCGCGCCCTGGTTTTCCGGGTGAAGCGCGGCCTGGCCCTGGTGGGCGACGCCGCTCACCGCATCCTTGTCGTGGCCGAGGGCCAGACCGTGGCCGGGACCATCCTCGCCGTCCCAGGCCGCAGGCTTCAAGGTCTGGCCCCCCGGACCATGGCCTGCGCCGCGGCCGTGGGCATCGCCGCGGCCCTGCCCGCCGCCGTTGCCCTTGGCAAGGGCGGAACTGGACCGGAAGTCCAGGAGATCCCCGCGCGGCGCGAGCGGGGCGGCAATAAGCGCGACGGCGAAACCGCCGAGCAACGCCGTCAGAACGATCCGGTGTTTCGTGGTTTTCTCCGACATCTCCCTGCACCCCTGGATCAAGTGCCTTTAGTCGCCCGTCCCGGCGCCGCGCCCGCGCGACGGATCGGCGGGCTTTTACATTAACAAAAAACTAACCTAATTTCATCAAAAAATCGGCACATATCTCGAACAGCTCCAAGAAATCGCTAAAAACGTCTTGACAAACCGGCCCTCTATTGCGGTTTGGTTAATAATTACGGTTAATTGTAGCGGGATTTATTGTATGGCCCCGACCCGCAGACCTCGCCCCAAGAACCACCGGAAGATGCCCCGTCGCATCCGCCGCGGATGTAGGGCAAAGCCGCGCGCCAGGCCGCGCGTGTGGCGGCTGCCCCGATCGGAAGCCAGCGGTCCCGAGGGCGTCACTGCAGCTCAGAAAAGATCGGATCGAAACGGTTTTCCGGAACGTCGAGGTCCCGGACCTTCGCCCGGACGAGCCGGGCGGGGCCGCGCGCCTGGGCCGGCGAGCGGGCCGCGACGGAAGACGGCGTGCCGCCGAAAAGGAATCCGGCCGGGACATCGCGCACGCGGGACAGCTCGGAAAATCGGCGCGCTGCGATGCGCTTTGCCCCGGATCGGTCCTTCCGCGCCTGCTGGAACGCGGTGCCGACGGCTTGGGCCGGCCTGTCCCGAGTCATTCCGGGCAACGCGCGGCACAGTCGCACCCTGCGACCGACCTATCGCTGGCAGGTTCAACCCTTCCCGCCGTCGCGGCCATGATCCGCTTTCCCCATGCAACTCGGCATTGTATTGTCCCCTCCCATTATCCTCAGATAATGTAGGGGTATATTCTTCAATATAGGGAAATGTTCTTATCGTCAACTCGTCGGAATTCTTCGGGCTCCGCCGGTCTTTTGGGATGCGCGCCGGCCGGGGGTCATGCGCCGCCGCGGGACTCCCGCGCAAGGCGCCCTGGCCTGCTGTCCCCTCAGCAAGTTGGCTCGTGTTCGCAATGCGGCGAGGGCGATGCCGCATCGCTGGCCGCAAGGGCCGCGACCCCGATGAGATGCTCGACCTCTTGCAGCCTGTAATGACTGGCTTTCTCGGCTAGATGCTCCAGCGTGAATGCCAGTATGGCGGCAAACTTCTGGCC
>JBHIDD010000268.1:0-3741 GCA_046759925.1 Kiloniellaceae bacterium | reverse complement strand
CGGCTACGCGGCGGCGATCTCGCTGTTCATGCTGTTCCTGACCATCGCGTTTTCGACCTGGCTGATCAACCGCATGCGGTTGGCGGATTAGGGGGGGCGGGCGCGTGACCCAAGCCGTCGCAATCGAAGCCAGGCCGGCCATGCAGGAGTTCAGTGCCGCCAAGCAGGCGCGCAACACGGCCGTTGCCTACGCCACCATCGCCTTGGCGCTCGTCTACACCGTGTTCCCCGTCGTGTGGCTGTTCAGCAATTCGTTCAAGACCCGCCTCGACATGTTCGCGGTGCCGCCGATCTGGCTCGTCGACAATCCGACGCTTTTCAATTACGTGCAGACCTTCATCGAGCGGCCGTTCCTGACTTTCATGATGAACAGCGTCATCATCGCCTTCGCGACGACGATTTTCTCGCTCATCATCGGCACCCTCGCCGGCTACGCGCTGGCCCGCTTCGACTACGGCCGGGCCAAGTATCACGTGTCGTTCTGGATCCTGTCGACGCGCATGATGCCGCCGATCGTGACCATCGTGCCGCTTTACATCTTCTTCTCCTTCTTCGAGCTTTTGAACACGAAGACGGCCCTGGTCATCGCCTATACCGGGTTCAACCTGCCGTTCGTCGTGTGGATGATGAAGGGCTACTTCGCGGAAATTCCCAGGGATCTGGAGGAATCGGCGATGGTCGACGGCGACACCCGCCTCGGCGCGCTCTGGCGGGTGATCCTGCCGCTGGCCAGGCCGGGGCTGGCGGCGACCGCAATCTTCTGCTTGATCCTGTCGTGGAACGAGCTGCTGTTCGCGTTGATCATCACCGAAACCTCGACCGCGAATACCCTGCCGATCGGCATCGCCGGCCGCATCACCCAGTACAAGACCGAGTGGGGCGAGATCAGCGCCGCCGGTTTCGCCGCCTGCGTGCCCATCATCATTTTCGCATTCGTCGTGCAGCGGCACTTGGTGCGCGGCCTGTCCTTTGGCGCGGTGAAGGGGTGATCGGCCATGGCAAGCGTGAAATTCAAGAACGTTTCCAAGCGGTTCGGGAGCTTCATGGCGGTCGATAATCTGACCCTCGAGATCCGGGACAGCGAGTTCCTGGTTCTCTTGGGGCCGTCGGGCTGCGGCAAGACGACCACCATGCGCATGGTCGCCGGTCTGGAGCCCATTTCCGAGGGCGAGATTTATATCGGCGACCGACTGGTCAACAACGTCCTGCCCAAGTACCGGGACGTCGCCATGGTGTTCCAGAGCTATGCCCTCTACCCGCACATGTCGGTCTACGAGAACATCGAGTATCCCTTGAGGATCCGGAAGCTGCCGATGGCCGAACGCAGGGCCCAGACCATCGAGGCGGCCAGGACGGTGGAGCTGGATCAGCTGCTCGACCGGCTGCCCAGGCAGCTATCGGGCGGCCAGCGGCAACGCGTGGCGCTGGCGCGCGCCCTGGTCCGCAGGCCCACGGTGTTCCTGATGGACGAGCCGCTGTCGAACCTGGACGCCATGCTCCGGGTCCAGATGCGCGCCGAGCTCAAGCACCTTCAGCACGAGCTGTCGGTCACCACGCTCTACGTGACCCACGATCAGATCGAAGCCATGACGCTGGCGCACCGGGTCGCGGTCATGCACGATGGGGTCCTGCAGCAGCTCGATACGCCGAAGACCATTTACAACGATCCGGCGAACCTGTTCGTCGCCGGTTTCATCGGCTCTCCGTCGATGAACCTGATTCGTGGCGAGGTCCGGAACGGCAAGTTCCTGGGACCCGGTATCAGCGTCCCGGGCGTGTCGGGGGGCTCGCACCGTGCGGTCACGCTCGGCATCCGCCCGGAGGACCTGAGGCTCGTGTCTGACGGCGAGGCCCACCTGACGGTGCCGATCTACGCGGTCGAGATGACCGGTGAGTCGACGCTGGTCACGCTCAAGCTGGAAGACAGCTTCGTCGCCCTGCGCGCCGACAAGGATTTCGCCGGCAGCATCGGCGACCAGATAAGCGTCAGGATCGATCCGCAGAAGGCCTACCTGTTCGATACCGAGTCCGAGCAAAGGATCAGGCACTAGCGTACGTTGCTGGCCCGGCTCCCCTACCTGCTGGCCTTCCTGATCCTGTGGCCCCTGGCAGCGGCGGCGGGATCGCGCGCCGACAACCCGCTCATCGACATCGCGGGCGGGCGTTTCGTGTTCGGAAGCGACGACGGGGAGGACAACGAAAGACCGCGACAGTACCGGGAGATAGCCCCGTTCAGGATCACCAAGTTCGAGATCACCAATCGCCAATACAAGGCGTTCGTCGCCGCGGCCAACCACCGGCCGTCGTTCTATGGCGGGCACCCGGTCCTGGGGCTGCCCGATCATCCGGTGGTCGGCGTATCCTGGGCCGACGCCGACGCCTTCTGTCGATTCCACGGCATGACCCTGCCCACGGAACAGCAGTGGGAACGGGCCGCCAGGGGCGCGGAGGGCCGGCGCTATGCCTGGGGCGACCAGCCTCCGGCCCCCGAGCGCGTCAATCGCGGCGCGGCGCAGTGTTGCGGACCGGACGAGGCGGACGGGTATCCTCTGACGGCGCCGGTCGGCCGCTACCCCTCGGGCATGACGCCGGAGGGTGTGGCGGACATGACGGGCAATGTCTGGGAGTGGGTCGAGGCTTGGTACAACCCCTATGACGCGGCGCCGGCGGCGCGCGCGGAAAGGTTCCGCGTGCTGCGCGGCGGCGCCTGGAACAGCGACGCCTGGCGGCTGCGCACGACCTACCGTCTGGCCTACGACGGAGACTACCGATTCGCGGCGAACGGAGGTTTTCGATGCGTCGCGCGGTGATCGTCCTGGGGCTGCTGCCGGCGTTCGTCGCGCCGGCGGGCGCGGAGCCGATCGCCGCCCCGGGCTATCGGGTCGAGGCGCTGGAACACGACCTGATCCTGCCGTCCGGGGCCGCCCGGGACCGAGACGCGCTGATTCTGACGGACCTGCTCACCGGCAAAGTCGTCCGCCGAAGGCCTGAAGGCACATCCGAGGTCCTTCACGAAGGCCTTCCCGTCGGCAAGGATGTGATGGATCAGCCGACCGGCCCCTACAAGGTGCAGGTGCTCGACGGCCGGATTTTCGTGGCCCAAGGTTGGCAAGACGTCAACCGTCACGAAGGGCCCCTGGATCACGCGATCCTCGAAATCGCGCCGGGCCAACCGCCGCGGGTCGTCGGCAACGATTTCTGGAATCCTTACGACTTCGAATGGGACGGGCGCGCCTGGTACGTCGCCGACGCCGCGCGCAACACCCTGATGCGCCTGAATCTCTCCGGGCAGGCCGTGGAAGTCTTCGCGTTTCCCCGCCTGCGCCGCCGCCGGGACGCCCTGCGGGCGTTGTCGCCGACCGAGTTCCAGGGCGCGGAGGTCTACGAGTTGGACGCGGTGCCTTCCGGCGTCGCGGTCGCCGGCGCGCGGGTCTTCGTGGCCCTGTTCGGCGGATTTCCCTTTCTGGATGGCGGCGGGCTGGTCGTTTCCCTGCCCAAGACCGGGGGCGTCGACCGGGCCCGGATCGAGGTCAAAGGCCTCAACGCGCCGACCGACATCGCCTTCGACCGGACCGGGAATCTGCTCGTGCTGGAAATCGGCCGCTATGCGCTCGGGAAGGGATTCCTGCCCGGCAGCGGCCGGCTGCTCGAGGGCGACCTCGAGGACGGGCGTCGGCAAGCCCTGATGACCGGGCTCCCGCGGCCGGTGAGGGTGGTTACCGACGCCGACGGCGCGCTCGT
>JBHIDD010000267.1:0-3748 GCA_046759925.1 Kiloniellaceae bacterium | reverse complement strand
CTGCCATCACCCTCCACCGCGGGGGGGGGGGCGCCCCCCCCCCCCCCCCCCGGTTCCGTCGCCCGCCACCGGCGCGTTCGTCAGGCATGAAGCTGCCCCCAAGCAAGACCTCTTATTTGCAGGTCGCACCGCTCACGATTGTGTTGCTGGTGTTCCTGGCGATCCCGTTGGGCATGGTCGTCGTGGTCAGCTTCTTCAAGTTCGACATGATCACCGGCGTCATCCCGGCGTTCACGCTGGACAATTACATTGACCTGTTTACGTCGAGGAACACGCTCGCCCTGTATTTGATCACGCTCAAGTTCGCGGCCATCGTCTGGGCGATCACGCTCGTCGTCGGATTTACCGTCGCTTATTTCCTGGTCTTCCACGTCCGATCGCTGATCGTCGCGGTCGGGCTGTTCCTCCTGTGCACGATCCCGTTCTGGACCTCGAACATCATCCGCATGATCTCGTGGATTCCGCTGCTCGGCAAATACGGGCTGTTCAACCAGGCGCTGATGGGAAGCGGCATCACCGACGAGCCCGTCGAGTGGCTCCTGTTTTCCGACTTCGCCGTCGTGGTGGCCTACGTCCATCTTTTCACGCTGTTCATGATCGTGCCGATCTTCAACTCCATGGCCCGCATCGACCGGTCCTTGCTCGAGGCCGCCGTGGACGGCGGCGCCAGCCGCTGGGGGGTGATGAGAGAAATCGTGATTCCGCTGTCGAGGACCGGCATCGCGCTGGGTTCGCTTTTCGTCATGACCCTGGTGATGGGCGACTTCTTCGTCGTCAAGGTGATGAGCGGCGGGCGGACCGCTTCGGTGGTATCCGCCATGTTCGAGGACATCCGCCTGCTGATCTATCCGCCGGCGGCGGCCAGCGCCGTCGTGCTGCTGATCGTCGTCGTTCTGATGGTGACGGCGATCTTTCGGATCGTGGACGTGCGCAAGGAGCTGGCGGGCTAAGGCAGGCGGCGATGCAACAGAAACACTACGGCAAGCGACCTTGGACCTTCTACGCCCTGGCGGCGTTCTTCGGACTGTTCGTGCTGTTTCTGTACGGGCCGATGCTGGTCGTCTACGTCCTGTCCTTCCAGGGGCCGACCGGCGGCCTGGTGTTTCCCCTGCGGGGGGTCTCGACCCACTGGTTCGTCGCCCTGTTCGGCCAGGCGCGCACCGGCGATGTTTGGGGCGCGTTCGCCCGTTCCATGCCGCTGGCGTTGATCGTTCTCACGACCACGGTCGTGGTCTCGGTGCTGGCCGGCTTGGCGTTCCGCAGGCGGTTCCCCGGCGCCACGCTCATTTTCTATATGGCCGTGGCGAGTCTGATCGTGCCGGGGCTGATCCTCAGCATCGGCGTCGGGCTCGCGTTCCAGTTCACCGGCATACCGCCGCGCTGGTACTCCTCGGGGTTGGGCGCGCACTTGAGCTGGACGCTGCCGTTCGGGCTGCTGATCATGTTCGCGGTGTTCAGCCGCTTCAATCGGGATTACGAGGAGGCCGCGCGCGACCTCGGCGCCAACAGCTGGCAGACGCTTCGCTACGTCGTCCTGCCGATTGTCGTGGTCGGGCTGATCGCCGTGGCGCTGTTCGGTTTCACGCTGTCCTACGACGAGTTTCCGCGCAGCTGGCAGACGGTCGGCCCTTACAACACCCTGCCCGTCGAGATTTGGGGGATGACGACGAACATCACATCGCCGGCGCTTTACGCGCTCGGCACGGTGACGACCGCGGTTTCCTTTGCCGCAATCGCCATCGCCCTTGGGTCGATCGCCATTATTCGGCGTCGGCGGGCGCGGCGCGGTTCGGACGCCGGGAAGGCGGTGTAGCGGTGCGGGTCGAGCGGGTTTCTTATCCGGGCATCGTCGTGACGGGTCGCCCAAGGATGGCTTGATCGGAAGGTCGCGCGGATGATAGCTATCGCGCCTCGCAGTTCGGATCAGGGTTGCCTCGGATGGCCAAGCGGCGGCGCCGGGGCGGGGCCGCCTGGCCGCAGCGGCGTGTCAGGCTTCCGCGACAGGAAGGGGCCAATCGCCGATGGCTGAGTCGGATGACATAGAGTTCGTCAACCTCACCAAGCGCTTTGGCGACACGGTGGCCGTCGACGGGATCAATTTGAAGATTCCGCACGGGACCTACTGCTGCCTCTTGGGCCCCAGCGGCTGCGGCAAGACGACGATCCTGCGCATGCTCGCGGGTCACGAGACCCCGACCGAAGGCGACGTCCGAATCGGCGGCGAGTCCGTCGTGGGTCTTCCACCGGTGCGCCGAGGCACCGCGATGATGTTCCAGAACTACGCCCTGTTTCCCCATCTCACCTGTCTCGATAACGTCGCTTTCAACCTGAAGATGCGCGGCGTCGGCAAGGCCGAGCGGCACCGGCGGGCGCGCGAGACGTTGGCGAAGGTGCGCATGGAGCCGTTGGCCGACCGCGTCCCGGCGCAGCTGTCCGGCGGCCAGCAACAGCGCATCGCCCTGGCCCGTTCGCTGATCACAAATCCTCGCGTCCTCCTGCTGGACGAGCCGCTGTCCGCGCTCGACGAGTTTCTGCGTCTGCAAATGCGCGGCGAACTCAGGCAGATGCAGCGGGAACTGGGCATAACCTTCATCCACGTGACGCACACCCAGCTCGAGGCGATCGCCGTGGCCGATCTTCTCGTCGTCATGGATGAGGGCCGCATCGAGCAGGCCGCCACCTCGCGCGATATTTACGTCCTGCCGCGCAGCGTCTACGTGGCCAGGTTCATGGGCGGGCAGAACGTGCTCGACGGCAAGGTGGCCTCGGTGGCGAACGGGGTGGCCACGCTTGTGAGCGACAGGGGCGAGCGCTTTGCGGTGCCCCTGGAAGAGGCGACGGCGGCGGAGGGCGAGGCCGTCTATTTCGCCATCCGGCGGGACCGCATCGTCCTGGCCAAAGCGGAGCAAGGCGCGGCCGAATCCGGCGCGGACACCAACGTCGTTTCCGGCACGGTTCGTGCCATCGAGTATCAGGGAACCTACGTCAAGGTGACGATCCACGTGCCCGCGCGCGAGGACTTCGTCGCCAACGTGTCCGACAGCCAGTTCTTCGGGAACCCCATGAACATCGGCGACCCGGTCTTGGCCCGCTGGTCGGCCAAGGACGTGCACGTTCTGCGGGCGGATCTCGGCCGGCACGCCGTCGATGAGGCCCGTGGCCGCCCCTACGGTCAGGAGTTCGACGCGCCGGCGGACTGACCGACCTCCGCAAGTCCGTCACCGGCGCTCAGGCGACGCCACCGACATGGCCGAGGCATCCACCAACACCGCGTCGTTCCACGACGCCCCTACCCGGACGAATACCGATCGTCGATGATATTGGTATCAGCCGTTGGCCACAGGGACATCGAATTTGTCGCCGTCCTTTCGGAAAGCCGCCCTGCTGTGTGTCCTCATGGGCCTGATCGCCGGCATCGGGCCGGCGGCGGCGGAGCGGCCGGTTCCCGTCGAACTCGAGCTCGTTCTCGCGGTCGACGCATCGGGCAGCGTCGACGCCGCGGAATTCGATCTACAAGTGCGGGGCCTAGCCCACGCGTTTCGCGATCCGCGGCGCTGGCTCAAACGGCATCGCGGTTGCTTTGGTGCAGTGGTCGGGCCCGGGCCATCAGCTCACCGTGGTCGACTGGACCACGGTTTTCGACGCGAGGTCGGCGGGACACCTCGCCGACCGCATAGAAGCGGCGGGGCGTCTGATCCATGGTGAGACGTCGATTACCCACGCGCTTCGCTTTGCCATGCAACTGTTC
>JBHIDD010000266.1:0-3761 GCA_046759925.1 Kiloniellaceae bacterium | reverse complement strand
GGATCCGACGAGTGCGGGGCACCGGTCGCTGCTGCATTTTGTCGGGCAGTCGCCGTGGGACGAGGTTGCGCTGCTGCGGGCGGTGCGGGCGGCGGTCCTGCCGGCGCCGACGGCGGCGGGGCCGGTGGCGGCGTGGATCGTGGACGATACGGGCTTTCCGAAGAAGGGCCGGCACTCGGTGGGCGTGGCGCGGCAGTACTGCGGGCAACTCGGCAAGCAGGACAACTGTCAGGTTGCGGTGTCGCTGTCGGTGGCGTGGCGGCTGTATCTGCCGGAGGCCTGGGCGGCGGACTCCGGGCGGCGGGCGAAGCAAACCCCCGGCTTCAGGCACCGGGGGCCTGTTCGCGCGGGCTTCGATCCGGCCCGCGGGCGGGATCAGGGCAGTTTGCCGGACAGGTCCCGGATCGCCTGGTCGACGATGGTCTCCGACTTGTCCTTGTCCAGGTTATCGGCGATCAGCTCGGCGCTCGCGCCAAGCGCGAGGTCGATCGCTTGGTTGCGCACATCCTGCAGGGCCTGCGATTCCGCCTGGGCGATCTTCGCCATGGCGACCTGCTCGCGACGCCGCAGCGAGGCCTCGAGGTCCTGCTGCGCCGCCTCGCGCAGGCGGGCCGCTTCGACCTTGGCGTGTTCGACGATCTCCTCCGCCTCCTTGAAGGCGTCGCGCTGCTTGCGCGTGTATTCGGCGAGCATCTTCTGCGCCTCCTCGCGCAGGGCCTGGGCCGCCTCGATCTCCCGGCGGATGCGGTCTCCCCGGGCATCCAGCGCGGCGAAGAGCATCCGCGTGATCGGCCGGATGACGAGCGCCACGAAGATGACGAAGGCGACCGCGACCCAGAATTCGGGGCTCTCGAACATCAGTCGCGGCGCCGCATGACGCCCTCGACCGCCGCTTGCGCCTGAGCGGCGGGAACCTCGATGCCGATCAACTTGGCGGTCGCGGCGCCGGCGACCTCGGCGGCCACCGCCTTGAGATGGCCGAGCGCCGCCTCCTTGGCGGCGGCGATCCGCGCCTCGGCCTCCTTGGTCTTTTGCGCCAAGTCCCGGCCGAAGGCTTCATGGCGCTCGGCACTTTCGGCGGCCATCTCGTCGCTTGCCCGCTTGAGCGCCGCGGTCGCCCGATCGCGCGCCTCGGCCAGCGCCCTCTCGTATTCGGCCAGCACCCCGACGGAGTCATCCTTGAGCGCGGCGGCCTTTTCGAGATCGGCGTCGATGTGATCCTGGCGCGCTTCCAGGACCTCGCCGATCCGCGGCAGCACCATCTTCCAGAGCACGAGATAGAGCACCGCGAAGGTGATCAGCAGCCAGAACAGCTGGGTCGGATAGAACGTCGGATCTAGCTGAGGCATGCCGGCGCCCTGCGGTGGCTTGCGTTGGCGTCGCGCATTTGCCTAACCGAACAGGATCAAAAGCGCGATCACCAGGGCGAACAGCGCGATGGCTTCGACCAGGGCGAAGCCCAGCATGGTCATGGTGAAGACCTCGCCGCGCGCCGCCGGATTCCGGCCGACCGCACCGATGAACGAAGAGAAGATATTGCCGATGCCGATGCCCGAGCCGATCACCCCTATGACGGCAAGACCGGCGCCAATGACTTTCGCGGCTTCAAGTTCCATGGTTTGCGTACCCCTCTGAACGTCGGGCTCGTCTTTGCCCCCCTTTAGTGCAGGTGCAGCGCGTCGTTGATGTAAATACAGGTCAGAATCGTAAACACATAGGCCTGCAGGAAGGCGATCAGAATCTCCAGGCCGGTCAGCGCGACCACGAGCGCGAGCGGCGCCACGCCCGCTACGCCGAGGACCGCGATGAACCCCGCGATCACCTTGAGCAGGGTATGGCCGGCCAGCATGTTGGCGAACAACCGCACCGAGAGGCTGACCGGCCGGGACAGATAGGAGATCACCTCGATGGGAATAAGAAGCGGCCACATCCAAACCGGCGAACCGGGCGGGGCGAAGAAACTGAAAAAGTTGAACCCGTGCTTCACGAATCCGAGGATCGTCACACCGATGAATACGACGGCCGCCATCGCAAAGGTGACGATGATGTGGCTCGTGAATGTGAAGCTGTAGGGGATCATGCCGAGCAAGTTGCCGATCAGGATGAACATGAACAGCGTGAAAATCGCCGGGAAATAGCGCCGGCCTTCCGAACCCACGGTCTCGCGGAACAGGTCGGCGATGAATTCGTAGATCACCTCCACGGCGCTCTGCCAACGGCCCGGCACCATCGCGCCCCGGCGCATGCCGATCAACAGGAAGCCGGCGGCCAGCACCACGGCGACCACCATGAACAGGGACGAATTGGTGAAGGAGACGTCGATGCCGCCGAATTTGAGCGGCACGAGCTCCTTGATTTCGAACTGAGTAAGCGGGCCGTGACCGCCCGCGTTTCCCCCTGCCTCGGCCATCGCGTCTCTATCCGTCGCGCCGCGCGTCGCGGTCCGGCCGGTCCTTCTCCTTATCCGGCTTCCGGTAACCCACGGCAGAGCCGTAGCCGCCCAGCACCCGGAATACGTTCAACATGCCGGCTGCCGCGCCCAGGACGAAGAACAGTACCAGCATCCACGGTGTCGTGCCGAGCCATCGATCCAGCATGATCCCGATCCCGACCCCGATCATCAGAGCCGCGACCAGTTCGACCCCGATCCGCAAAGCGAAGGATAGACCGCCTCCCTGAGCAGCCGGGCCGGTCTTGCCGCTGCGCGCGGCCCGCTTGGCCTGCGCCGCGCGAAGTTTCGCATCGAGATCGTCGAGGGAAGGTGGGGGCGAATCGTCGCTCATGGGCCTCTCGGCCTTAGGAGTCCCCCTGGCCTAACCCCCCGGCTCGGCCGCCTGAAAATCGCGCGCAACATAGTGAGCACCGGGGTGGTGTGTCAAGGCGAAGGGGCCCGGTCGATCGCCGCGGCAGACCGGGGACCCTGCGCCTTGGCGCCGGCCTCTAATCAGGCGCTCTCGCGCAGCTCCTCGGCCGCGCCGAGATCGACCGAGACCAGGCGGCTGACGCCGCGCTCGGCCATGGTGACGCCGAACAGACGGTCGACGCGCGCCATGGTCATGCGGTGATGCGTGATGATCAGAAAACGGGTCGACCCGGGCCGTGCCAGATCCTCGAGCAGCGAGCAGAAGCGGTCCACGTTGGCATCGTCGAGCGGCGCATCGACCTCGTCGAGCACGCAGATCGGCGCCGGGTTGGTGAGGAACACGGCGAACAGCAGGGCAATCGCGGTCAAGGCCTGCTCGCCGCCGGAGAGCAGCGACATGACCTGGAGGCGCTTGCCCGGCGGGCGGGCCATGATTTCCAGGCCGGCGTCCAGCGGATCCTCCGCCTCGGTCAGTTCCAGATGCGCCCGGCCGCCGCCGAACAGCCGCACGAAGAGCTCGGCAAAATGTCTGTTCACCGTCTCGAAGGCGGCCAGCAACCGTTCGCGCCCCTCGCGGTTCAGGCCGGCGATGCCCTGACGCAGACGGCCGATGGCGGCGAGCAGATCGGCGCGTTCGGACTGCATTCCGACGATCTGCTGGTCGAGCTCCTTGGCTTCGGTTTCGGCGCGCAGGTTGACCGGGCCCATGTTGTCCCGCTCGCGGATCAGGCGGGCGAGCTTGGCCTCCACCTCCTCCCGGGCCGGCAGCTCCTGGCCCGGATCGAGCTCGGCGACATCGCGCACGTGCTCCAGGTCGCAGCCGAGCCGGTCGCGCACCTTCTCGATGACGGTGCCGAGCGTCTGGCCGGCCTGGGCCACCGCCGCTTCGGCGCGGACC
>JBHIDD010000265.1:0-3785 GCA_046759925.1 Kiloniellaceae bacterium | reverse complement strand
CCAGATTGCCGACACCGGAATCGGCATCGCGCTGGAAGACATGCCAAGGGCGCTCGCCCCCTTCCAACAGGTCGACAGCGACCTTGACCGGAAATACGAAGGGACCGGCCTCGGCTTGCCGCTGACCAAGGCCCTCGTCGAACTGCATAGCGGATCTTTGGATCTGCAAAGCGAGGTCGGCGCCGGCACCACGGTCACCGTGCGCTTCCCGGCCGAACGCATCGTAGGCTTGCCGCGCGACACGCGGACCTTGGCTATAGCCGGCCGAAAGGCAGGTTGAGATCTTGCCGGGTTGCCCGTCGAGGATACACTAACCATTTGATTCTGTTGAAAAACTCGCGAGTCAAACGAGGTGTCGATGGGTTAGAATCCGGCCTTATCCGTGGGGATTTGGGGGGAAGGGGGTCGACTTCATTAGAAGGGTCAATGCCATGAGTCTCGGTCTGCTCGCCGCCTTCACGATCAGTATGTTCGCCTTCGGCGGCGCGCTGGTTCTTCTGCGGCAGCTCCAGGACTCCCGCTTTTGGTTTCTGGTCGCGACGACCGCCTTTGTGGCTGCCGGTATAATCGTGCACCATGCCACCCAACTCCTTACGCTTCCCGGCGCCGCCCCGATCTCAGCGAGCGACTTTAGGGAGGAATTCCCTGGCCTCATCATGAGCGTCATGGCCTTGATGGCGGTGTTCTATATGGAACGCCTTATCCAAGAGCGGAAGGGGCTGGAAAGGGAGCGGGCGGAACTGGAGCGGGAACTTAGCCAAGCCCAGAAGGTGGAGTCCCTGGGCACGCTGGCTGGCGGTATCGCGCACGAAATCAATTCACCGGTACAATTTGTCCGCGACAATACTTGGTTCCTGCAAACCGCCTTCTCGGACCTTTCCCTGGTCTTGCAAAAGCACAAAGAACTGCTCGAGGCTGCCACCGCCGGCGGTGTTCTTGCCGATGCCGTCGCGGAGGCCAACGCCGCCGCCGAGGCTGCGGATATGAACTACCTTGTTGAAGAAATTCCCGTCGCGATCGAACAGTCTCTCGAGGGCCTCGAACAGATCGCCGAGATCGTGCGAGGGATCAAAGAATTCTCCTACCCCAATGCGAAAGAGAAAAAACCAATCGACATCAACCGGGCGATCGCCAACACCATCACCGTCAGCCGCAATCAATGGAAGTATGCCGCCGAGTTAGAAACCAACTTCGACGCCGCGCTGCCGTTGGTCCCGTGTCTGGTGGGAGAGTTCAGTCAGGTGATCTTGAACCTCATCGTCAATGCCGCACATGCCATCGAAGACACCGGCAACGAATCCGAGGGCCGGATCACCATCACCACGCGCAAGCTCGAGGACTGGGCCGAAATAGAGATCGGCGACACGGGCACCGGCATTCCCAAGGAAAACTGCGATAAAGTCTTCGAACCCTTCTTTACCACCAAGGAACCCGGACGGGGTACCGGCCAGGGCTTGGCCATCTCGCACAGCATAATCACCAAGAGGCTCGGCGGAACGCTCAGGTTTAACTCCGAGGTCGGCAAAGGCACGGTGTTCATCATTCGCCTGCCTCTTGCCGGCTCTGATCAAACGGACGCGGCTGCCTAGATGAAACCCTGCATCCTATTCGTCGATGATCAGAACAGAGTTCTGGAAGGCCTCCGGCGCGGCCTGCGGGGCATGCAGGGCCAGTGGAAAATGATTTTTGCCGATAGCGGCCAAGCCGCGCTTGAGTACATATCGACGTCTTGCATCGACGTCATCATCTCGGACATGCGCATGCCCGGGATGGGCGGCGCGGAGCTGCTGGCCGAGGTCGAAAGACGCGATCCGCGCGTGATCCGGATTATCCTGTCGGGGCAAGTCGATAAAGACAAGGCGATTGGTCTGCTCGGCACGGCCCACCAGTTCCTCGCCAAACCGTGCGAGACCAAAACCATGGTGCGTGCGGTGGAGCGGTTGCTTGGACTCAGGGATTTGCTGCCCGACGATGCCCTGCAGTCGCCGGTGTCGTGCCGGCGCGTACCGCCGGGCCGGCCCAAGGATATTCCCTTGGGTGCCAGGATATTGAAGGTTTTGAGTGCCTTCGTCGATGCGGGCGAGGCAGAGCCCCCGACCCGGTCCGCGTTCGACAAGCCGGAGAGGCGCAGCGGCCCTTACGATCCGGAGATCCTGACCGCGGCAGGCTCGTGCCTTGGCACCCAATCGGATCGACCAGGAAAAGCGCCGGCGCAACCCGTCATCCGGTTGCCGATACGGCACCTGAGGCGGGGCGATCGCCTTGTCTCGGATCTTGAAACCGAGGGCGGGGCCCTTGTTCTGTCCGCCGGCCATGAGCTCTCCCAGGCCCAGGCCGAGAAGGTGCGGAACCTGCACGAGGTCCGCCGCCTGAAGCAGCCCGTCCTTGTGATTAGACCGGCACCCGAGGCGGAGCGGACTGGTCTCCAAGGGGCATCCACCAGGGCGCGAAATCCGTCGTAAAACATCGATGAGGCTTGGAAGCGAAGATGACATCCAAGATTCTGCTGGTCGACGACGACGAGAACATCCTCTCGGCTTTCGAACGAAAGTTCCGCAAGCATTTCGACATGCATCTCGCGCGCAGAGGAAAAGAAGGATTGGAGGCCTTGGCGAGCAAGGGGCCGTTCGCGGTCGTCGTGAGCGATTTCCGAATGCCCGGGCTAAACGGCATTCAGTTTCTCGGCGAGGTGAAAAAACGCGCGCCCGAGACAGTGCGCATAATGTTGACCGGGCACCTCAGCCAGCATCTCGCGATGGACGCCGTCGATGCGGGGTACATCTTCCGCTTCCATACCAAGCCGTGCCCGCTCCAAGATCTGTACAAGTCCATAAAAGAAGGCATCGAGGAACATCAGCGTCAGAGGCAGATGCTTTGGAAAATACGCGATTGAGCGCGGCGGGGCGCAGATCGACGAAACGGCGAAGCGAATCACGCGACCGTGGGGTTTTTCGCCACTCTCCCCGGGTTCCCGTACATCCGCGGTGCGCGGCCTCGGCGTTGCGGGTCGTCTGCCGGCCCGGGCCGGAATTTTCCAGAATTTGTTGAACCAAGGTGAACAGCCATGACTGGCAAGGTTCTTCTCGTCGACGACGATACCAGAGTCCTGGCGGGGTACACGCGTCATTTGCGCGGGTCTTTCGATCTCTGGACCGCATCCGAGGCGAGGCAAGGGCTTGATATCCTGCAGCGGGAAGGGAATTTCGGGGTCATCATCTCGGACATGCGTATGCCGGACATGGACGGCATCGAGTTCCTTGGCGCAGTGAAGAGTAGCTTCCCCAACACGGCACGCATCATGCTAACCGGGCACGCCGACCAGAAGACCGCGATCGACGCCGTGAATGAAGCAAATATATTCCGCTTCTACACGAAACCGTGCCCACCTGTGAGCCTCGAACAAGCCATCAAAGCAGGCCTCCAGCAGTACAACCTGATCACGGCGGACAGGACCCTTCTGGATCAAACGCTTGCCGGTAGCGTCAAACTGCTCGTCGATGTTCTCTCGATGCGCGCCCCGGAAGCCTTCGGCAAGCCAGGGCGGCTCCGCGATTGGGCACGGCAGTTAGCCCGCCAACTAGACATACCGAATGCCTGGGAATCGGAGTTGGCTGCAATGCTGTCGCCGACTGGCCAGATTACCATGCCCGACGAAGTCACCGCCAAGGGTCAGGCCGGAAAGGCACTGACAGGGGAGGAACGGGAGATCGTCCAGATGCTGCAGGAACGCTCCGGCTTGGCGCTCGGCAAGGAGAAGGCATATCTGCTGGAAAGCCGGCTCAATC
>JBHIDD010000264.1:0-3796 GCA_046759925.1 Kiloniellaceae bacterium | reverse complement strand
GGATAGCGCCCGGGGGCGAGCAGGTCCTCCGGGCGGGCGCTGGTGCCGGCGGTATAGAGCGGCGGGTGCTCGAGCAGCCAGACCATTTCCCGGGCGGCTCCGGCGCGGATCGCGGCGACCCGCCGCTCCATCACGGCCACCGCCGCCGGGTAGCCGACGGGCGCCTCGTCGATGCGCCACTCGATTGCGCTTGTCATCCTGCCGGGCGTGCTCCTTGCCGCCTGGGACCGACCGGCTTGCGATTGGCCGGGCGGTCTGGTAAGTCCCAGCCGAACAGCGGGGAAACAATAGGGCAAGCCCGGGGCCGGCGCCAGGACAGTGACGGATTCGCAACACGCCTAGCGCGTCGCGGCACCGCCGGAGCAGCACTCCGGCGGAAATAGGTGCCGCCTCGGCCCTGTAGAGGCCCGCCGCCGCGGGCCTTCGTTGCAACGGGAAAGGGGCGATGGCACAGGATCTGCGCGAGGATCTGCGCGAGGATCTGCGCGAGGCCGCACTGGCCTATCACCGGCTGCCCACGGCCGGCAAGCTGGAGGTCACGGCGACCAAGCCGCTGGCCAACCAGCGCGACCTGGCGCTCGCGTATTCGCCGGGGGTGGCTTGCGCCTGCGAGGCGATCGCCGAGGACCCGGGCGAGGCCTCGCGCCTGACCGCCCGGGCCAACCTGGTCGCCGTGGTGACCAACGGCACCGCGGTGCTCGGCCTCGGTGCCGTCGGGCCGCTCGCCGCCAAGCCGGTCATGGAAGGCAAGGCGGTCCTGTTCAAGAAGTTCGCCGGGATCGACGTCTTCGACATCGAGCTCGACGAAACCGACCCGGACAAGCTGGTCGACATCGTCGCTGCGCTGGAACCCACCTTCGGCGGCATCAATCTGGAGGACATCAAGGCCCCGGAGTGCTTCGAGGTCGAACGGCGCCTGCGCGCGCGCATGAACATCCCGGTCTTTCACGACGACCAGCACGGCACCGCGATCATCGTGGGGGCGGCGATCCACAACGGCCTGCGCCTGGTGGGGAAGGCACCCGATAAGGTCAAGCTGGTGACCTCCGGCGCGGGCGCGGCGGCGCTCGCCTGCTTGGACCTGCTCGTCGAGCTCGGCGTCGCGCGCGAGAACATCTGGGTCACCGACGTGGCCGGTGTGGTCCACGAGGGCCGGCGCGCGGAGATGGACCCGTGGAAGGCCCGTTACGCGCAGCCCACGCAAGCCCGGTCTCTCGCCGAGGTGATCGAAGACGCCGACGTCTTCCTCGGGCTCTCCGTGCCGGGCGTGCTGAAGCCCGCGATGGTCGAAGCCATGGCGGACAGGCCGCTGATCCTGGCGCTCGCCAACCCGGTCCCGGAGATCATGCCCGAGGCGGCGGTCGCCGCCCGGGCGGATGCGATCATCGCCACCGGGCGCTCGGACTATCCGAACCAAGTCAACAACGTGCTGTGCTTCCCCTTCATCTTCCGCGGCGCGCTCGACGCGGGCGCGACCACGATCAACGACGAGATGAAGCTCGCGTGCGTCAAGGCGATCGCCGATCTGGCCCTGGCCGAACCCTCCGAGGTGGTGGCCAAGGCCTACGGCGGCGAGGCCCGCCGCTTCGGACCCGAGTACCTGATCCCCAGGCCCTTCGATCCGCGGCTCATCCTCGAGATCGCGCCGGCCGTGGCCAAGGCGGCGATGGTAAGCGGCGTCGCGACGCGGCCGATTGAGGACTTCGGCGCCTACCGCGCGCGGCTCACCCAGTTCGTGTTCCGCTCCGGCCTCATCATGAAGCCGATCTTCGAGCGCGCGCGGGCGGATCCCAAGCGGCTGATCTACGCCGAGGGCGAGGACGAGCGTGTGCTGCGCGCGGTGCAGGTGGTCGTCGACGAGGGGCTGGCCAGACCCATCGTGGTCGGCCGGCCGGAGGTGGTCGGCCACCGGGTCGAGCGGCTCGGCCTGCGCCTTAAGCCGGGGGCGCACTTCGAGATCGTCAACCCCGAGAGCGATCCGCGGTACAACGATTACTGGCAGGCCTTGCACCGGCTGATGGAGCGAAAGGGCGTCTCGCCCGACCGCGCGCGGACGTTGGTCCGCACCAACAACACCGTGATCGCCGCGCTCGCCGTGCACCGGGGCGATGCCGATGCCATGATCTGCGGGGTCGAGGGGCGCTACGGCCGGCACCTGGAATTCGTCGGCGGCGTGATCGGCATGGCAAAGGACGCCGGCGACTTCTCGGCGCTCAGTCTGCTCATTCTCCCGAGCGGCACCTACTTCCTGGCCGATACCTACGTGACTCCGGATCCCGACGCCGAGGAGATCGTCGCCATGACCGTGCAGTCGGCCGCGCACCTGAGACGCTTCGGCGTCGAGCCGAAGGTGGCGCTCTTGTCCCATTCCAACTTCGGCAGCGCGGATACGCCGTCCGCGCGCAAGATGCGCCGAGCCCGGAAGATCCTGCACGAACGGTTCCCCGACCTCGAGGTCGAGGGCGAGATGCACGCCGACGTGGCCTTGAGCGAAGAGATTCGCGCGCGCCTTTTCCCGAACTCGCGACTTAAGGGCCGGGCCAACCTCCTGATCCTGCCGAGCCTCGATGCCGCGCATATCGCGTTCACGCTTGTGAAGGCGCTGGGCGAGGGCCTGTCCGTCGGGCCGATCCTGATCGGCGCCGCGGCGCCGGCGCATATCCTCACCCCGTCGGTCACCGCCCGGGGCGTGGTGAACATGTCGGCGGTCGCCGTGGTGGACGCGCAGGACCACGCCGCCCGACGCGCGCCGGTCGCGGAGGAGGCCTGAGGCCGTGTCCGAGCGGCCCCCCGAGCACGGCCAGGCGGCCCCGCCGGTCCCGGAGGCGGAGGAGAGCTACGGCCTCTCGACCGATGTGATCTATGCGGTCGCCGCGGCGCTGGAGGCGGGCCATGCCGCCGAAGCGGTCGCGCTCACCCAGGACCTCCACGAGGCCGACATGGCCGACCTCATGGAGAGCCTGGGCCGCGACGCGCGGCGGCAACTGGTCGAGATCTTCGGCGCCGGTTTCGACCCGGAGGTGCTTCCCTACCTGGATGCCGCGGTCCGCGAGGAGGTGATCGACCTCCTCGGCCCGCAGCGCCTGGCGCGGCTGCTCTCCGAGCTGGACAGCGACGACGCGGTCGAGGTCTTCGAGGACCTCGACGCGGACTTCCAGCACCGCATCTTGACCGCCCTGCCGCAGGCCTATCGCCACATCCTCGAGGACTCCCTGTCTTACCCCGAGGATTCCGCCGGCCGCCTGATGCAGCGCGAGGTGGTGGCGATTCCCGCCGCCTGGACGCTCGGCGAGACCATCGACCACATGCGCGCCGCCGAGGACCTGCCGGACGACTTCTACGACCTCTACATCGTCAACCCGAAGCACCGCCCGATCGGCTACATCCCGCTCAGCCGGGCGCTCAGGACCCGCCGTCCGGTGCGCCTCACCGAGATCATGGAAACCGACATGAAGCCCGTGCCGCTCGCCATGGACCAGGAGGAGGTCGCCTACCTGTTCCGTCAGTACGGGCTGGTCTCGGCCCCGGTGGTCGACGATGCGGGGCGCCTCGTCGGGGTGATCACGGTGGACGATGTGGTCCACATCATCGAGGAGGAGGCCGAGGAGGACATCATGCACCTGGCCGGTGTCCGGGAGGGCGACCTCTACAGTGCCTTGCTGGACACCACCCGGGCGCGCTTCCCCTGGCTGGTGGTCAACCTCGTGACCGCGATCGTCGCCTCGATCGTCATCGGATTCTTCGAGGCGACGATCGAGCGGATCGTGGCGCTGGCCGTGCTCATGCCGATCGTGGC
>JBHIDD010000263.1:0-3798 GCA_046759925.1 Kiloniellaceae bacterium | reverse complement strand
CGGCCGCCTCGTCCGCGGTCCACAGGGCCTCCAGGCTCATGGCGCGCCTCCCGGGGTACCAGCACTCTGCGAGAGGCGCGCCACGGCGGCCCGGGCGACGTCCCGGTCGTTAAAGGCAAGAATCCGGTCCCCTAGAATCTGTCCGGATTCGTGGCCCTTCCCCGCAATGACCAAAACGTCGCCCGGGCCCAGAGCGGCCACCGCCGAAGCGATGGCCTCCCCCCGATCGTCGAACTCTTCCGCTTCCGGCACGGCCGCGAGGATCTCGCGGCGGATCGCCTCCGGATCCTCGCTGCGCGGGTTGTCGTCGGTAACGATGACCCGATCGGCCAGGCGCCGGGCGATCTCGCCCATGATCGGGCGCTTGCCCCGGTCGCGGTCGCCGCCGCAGCCGAAGACGACCCAAAGCCGTCCTTCGGTGTGGGGCCTGACCGCTTCGAGGACGCTGTCCAGCGCATCGGGCGTGTGCGCGTAATCGACGAAGACCTGCCCGCCGCGGGGGCTGCGCGCCACCAGCTCGACGCGGCCGGGCACGCCGCCCAAACCGGAGAGCTGGGCAAGGGCGGCCTCGGGCTCTGCGCCGGTGGCGATTGCCAGGCCGAGCGCGGCGAGCACGTTGGCCGCCTGGAAGGTCCCGATGAGCGGCAGGGTGACCGCGTGGTCGTGGCCGAAGACATCCAGCATGAGCCGCTGTCCCGCGGCCGTGGGCTCCTGCGACAGGAGGCGCAGATCGCTTTCGGCCACGCCGAAGGTCATGACCTTGATCCCGCGGCTCTTGCAGGCGGCGTGGATGTCCTCGGAAAGGGGCACACCGGTATTGAGGACCGCAGTGCCCTCGGGCGCCAGCAGGTCGGTGAACAGGCGCAGCTTGGCGGCGCGGTAGGCCGCCATGCTGCCATGGTAGTCGAGGTGATCGCGCGACAGGTTGGTGAAGGCCGCGGCGGTGACCCGGATCCCGTCCAGACGGTACTGGTCGAGGCCGTGGCTCGAGGCTTCCAGGACCAAGCGTTCGATGCCGTCTTCGGCCAGCGCCTTGAGGCAGCGGTGCAATTCGACCGGATCGGGCGTGGTCAGCGAGCCCGGCGCCGCGCGCTGCGGCGGCCAAAGGCCGAGCGTGCCGAGGCTCGCCGCGTCGTGCCCCAGGCCCCGCCAGATCTGGTGCGTGAAGCTGGCCACCGAGGTCTTGCCGTTGGTGCCGGTCACGGCGGCCACCACCTCCGGCTGCCGGCGGTAAAAGCGCGCCGCCATCAGGGCCAGGCGGCGGCGCGGATTCGGGTCGGTGACGAGCTGGACCGGCCGCTCGTAGGCCTTGAGCGACGTCCCGGGGGGCGCCAGCACCGCGACCGCGCCTTGGGCCACCGCCTGGTCGATGTAGCCGCGGCCGTCCTCGCGGCTGCCGGGCAGGGCGGCGAAAAGGAATCCCGGGGCGATCTTGCGGCTGTCCGCCGACAAGCCGCGAATTTCGGTGTCCTGAATGGCCGCCGCAGGGTCCATGCCGTCGGTCGTGTCCTCTACCAACTCAGTTAGACGCAAGCCTCTGTGCCCTTGCCTTTGCCCGGACGAACAGCCGCTCGCCGTCGTCGTCCTCCTGGCCGCCCTCGGTCGGGGCGACGCCGAGCAGGGGCCCGATGCGCTCGATCACGCGCCGCACCACGGGGGCCGCAACCCAGCCGCCCGTGGCGTATCCGTGGGTGCTCTCGTTGCCCTTCGGCTCGTCGACCATGGCGAAGATCACAAAGCGCGGGTCGATCATCGGGAAGGCGCCGATGAACGAGGCGATGCGGGCGTTCCGGGCGTAGCGGCCGGCGATCAGCTTGTCGGCGGTTCCGGTCTTGCCGCCGACCAGGTAGCCCGCGGCGTTGGCCTTGCGGCCGGTGCCGTGACGCACCACCAAACGCATCAGCTGGCGCATCTGCAGAGAAGTGGCCCGGCTGATCACCCGGCGGCCGGGCGAACGCTCGCCGTCGGCGCGCTTGATCAGCGTGGCCGGCTTGAGTTCGCCGCCGTTGACGACCGCGGCGACGGCGCTCGTCAGTTGCACGGGGCTGACCGCCAGGCCGTGGCCGTAGGCGATGGTCATGGTGTTGATCTCGCGCCAGGGCGAGGGAACCATCGGCTGGCCGACCTCGGCCAGCTCGACGGTCGCCGGCCGGGTCAGGCCCAGGCGGCCGAGGAACGCGCGCTGCGCCTTGGTGCCGGCGTCCATGGCCATGCGCACCGTGCCGATGTTGCTGGAATGGATGAAGATCTCCGGCACCGACTGCCAGCGGTTCTTGGGCTTGTAGTCGGTGATCGTGAAGCGCGCTGCGCGGATCGGCTTGCTGGTATCGTAGCCGTCGTCGAGCGTCACCACGCCGGCGTCGAGCGCCATGGCCGTGGTGAAGATCTTGAAGACCGAGCCCATTTCATAGACCCCCAGACTGGCCCGATTGAAGCGGGCGTCGGCGGCGGCGCGGCCGGGCCGGTTCGGATCGAAGCCGGGCAGCGAGACCATGGCGAGGATCTCGCCGCTCATGGCGTCCAGCACCATCCCGGCGGCGCCGATCGCCCGGAACGCCGCCATGGCGGCGGCCAGCTCCCGGGCGAGCACGTACTGGACCCTGAGATCGAGGCTGAGCGCGAGCGGCTCGGCCGAGCCGCGCAGGACCTCGTCGAAGGACTGCTCGATGCCCGCCAGGCCCTTGGTGTCGACGTCGGTGAAGCCGACGCTGTGGGCGGTCAGGCTGCCATGCGGGTAGTAGCGGCGCTGCTCGCGCTGGAAGTACAGGCCCGGAATGCCGAGCCGGTTGATGGCATACTGCTGGCGCGGCGTCAGGTTGCGCTTGAGCCAGATGAACCCGCGGTCGGTCGAGAGCTTGGCCCGGACCTCGGCCTGGGAGAGCTCGGGCAGCGCTCCGGCAAGCAGCCTGGCGGCCTCTTCGGCGTCCAGCACCTGGCGCGGGTTGGCGTACAGCGAGGCGGTCGGCAGGTTCGTGGCGAGGACGATCCCGTTGCGGTCGACGATGTCGGCGCGGCCGGTCTTGAGCGGGGCCATGCTCGGCGCCTCGGCGAGCCGGGGCTCGTTGCCTTGGGTCAGCAGGGTGATCTCGACCAGACGCCCGCCCACGACCAGGAAGGCCAGCGCGAAGACCACGCCGGCCACCAAAAGCCGGGTGCGCCCGGTATCCAGGGCCTGCGTGGCGCTGCCGTCGAGAACCACGCGGGCGGCCGGGTCCGGATAGGGATCGGGCCTCGCGGTGCGGTGAACGCGGGACTCGAAACGGCGGATCATCGCGGGCTCCTCGGGTCGGTGCCGCGCCCGGCCCCGGCAGGCCCCGGCGCGCCCGCCCGCCCCGGGGTGGCATCGACCGCCGGCGCGACGCCGTCATTGCGCCCGCCTTGGCGGTCGGCGCGCAGCGGCAGATCGTCGAGCGTCACGATCCGGTCGGCCGATAGGGGCTCGAGCGCGAGGTGCCGGTGCGCCAGGTCGGCGATCCGCGCGGGCCGATTGAGAAGGGTCCACTCGGCCTTCAGAACGTGGATCGCTTCCTGGTGGCGCAGGATGTCCCGCTGCACGGCCGCGAATTCGTCCTCCAGTTCCTGCACCTCGTACTTGATGAGGAAGAGGAACAGTGCCGCGGCGGCGGCGGTGCCCAGAAACAGAAGTCCGGCGAAGCGGTTCATGGCGAGGCCTCCGGGCCCGGGGCCGGCGCGTCCCAGGCCGGCGCCGCGGTGCGCCGCGCCGCGCGCAGCCGGGCGGAGCGGGCCCGCGGGTTGGCGTCGCATTCCGCCTTGCCGGGCCGGCGCGGTCCGCCGGCT
>JBHIDD010000262.1:0-3821 GCA_046759925.1 Kiloniellaceae bacterium | reverse complement strand
TGGTGTTCAACAACGGCCAATGGGGCGCGGAGAAGAAGAACCAGGTCGACTTCTATGCGAACCGCTATGTCGGCACCAATCTGGAGAATCCCAGCTTCGCCGCGATCGCCCGGGCCATGGGCGCCGAGGGCATCAAGGTGGACCATCCGGACCAGGTCGGCGATGCGCTCGGACAGGCGACCGGCTCGGACAAGACCACGATCATCGAGATCATGGTCACCCAGGAGCTCGGCGACCCGTTCCGCCGGGACGCGCTCAAGAAGCCGGTCCGGGTCTTGGACAAGTACAAGGACTACACCGTCGCATAGGGAGCCGCCCGGGCCCGGCAGGCACCCGGCCGCGAACCGGCCGGCGCCGCGCAAGCCGGACCCGGCCGGCGCCCTCGTCGCCGCGTTTTTCGACGCCATGGGTTCGGGGTTGAACCGGGATGGAGCCGACGACCCTGATCTTTGCCGTCGCCGCGGTGACCGCCGGCGCCGTGGTGCGCGGCTACAGCGGCTTCGGGTCCTCGCTCCTCTGGGTCAGCAGCCTGTCGCTGGTCCTGCCGCCGGCCAAGGTGGTGCCGACGGTTTTCATGCTCGAGATTCTGGCGAGCGCGCGCCTTTTGCCCAAGGTCTGGACACTGGCCGATTGGCGCTCGCTCAGGTGGCTCCTGCTCGGCACCGTGCTTGGCACGCCGCCCGGCATTTTTCTGCTCGCCACGCTTCCGGCGGCCCCGGTGCGGGTGGCGATCTCGCTGGTGGTGTTGAGCGCGACGGTCCTCATTTGGCGCGGCTTTACCTTGCAGGCGATTCCCGGCCCCGGGCCGACCGTGCTGACCGGCCTGGCCTGCGGTCTCTCCAACGGGTGGACGGGGATCGGCGGGCCCCCCGCGATTCTGTTCTATTTCTCGTCGCCGGCTGCGGTCGCGGTGTCGCGCGCCTCGCTCATCGCCTTTTTCCTCGTGCTCGACGCCTTGGGCCTCGCCATGGCCACGACCCAGGATCTCGTGACCAGCGAGGTCCTGCTCCTTGCCGGCCTGCTCGCAGGGCCGGTTTTGATCGGTATCGCGCTCGGCAACCGCCGCTTCCTCCGGACCGAGCCGGAGACCTTCCGGCGCTTCGTGCTGGTGCTGCTCGCGGCGCTGTCGCTGGCGGTGTTTCTGCGCGCGATCCTGGGTTAGGTCGGCGGCCCTGAACGCGGCGAGTCCGATCCTTCAAGGTGCTATTCTTTTCGGAGGGTTGCCTTTTTCAACGTGGTTCAGGCCAGGGCCAAGGCGATGCCGGCGGCGGCGACGATGTCGGTGACGCTGGCGCCGCGGGAGAGGTCGCTGACCGGCCGCGCGAAGCCCTGCAGGACGGGTCCGATCGCCGTGGCCCCGCCCAGGTACTGGGTCAGTTTGTAGCCGATGTTGCCGGCGTCGAGGTCGGGAAAGACGAGCACGTTCGCCCGACCCGCGACCGGGCTATCGCCCTTGACCTTCTTGGCGGCGACCTGCGCGATCAGCGCGGTGTCCGCCTGGAACTCGCCGTCGATCGCGAGGTCGGGCGCGCGCGCCCTTGCGATCGCCAGGGCCTTCGTGACTTTTTCCACCTGCGCGTGCCGGGCGCTGCCCTTGGTGGAGAACGACAACATCGCGACCCGCGGCTCTTCGTCGAGCAGCTTTTCGGCGCTCGTCGCCGAGGCGATCGCGATGTCGGCCAGTTGCTCGGGTGTCGGGTCGATGTTGAGCGCGCAGTCGGCGAAGATGAAGGGCTTGTCACGCACGTCCCGAAACGCGGGCACCACCATCAGGAAGAAGCTGGACGGCGTGTTTATCCCCTCGGCCAGACCCACGGCCAGTAGGCCCGCCTCGATCACGCGCCTGGTAGGATTCGCGGCCCCCCCGATCATGGCGTCGGCCTCGCCGCGTTTCACCATCATGGCGCCGTAATAGAGCGGCTTGCGGAGCAGCCGCCGCGCCACCCCGAGGTCCAGGGTGCCCCGGCCGGCCGCGTAGCCTTCCGCGTAGGAGTCCAGCTTTTCGCTCTCCTCGGGATCGACGGTCGCGAAGCCGTCGAGCGAGGCCCCTGCCCTCTCGGCCGCTGCTTGCAGTTCCGCGCGCTTGCCGAGGACGACCGGCTTCGCCACGCCCTCGTCCTTGAGCCGCCGCGCGGCCAGGAGGACGCGCTCGTCCGCGCCCTCGGGCAGAACCACCGTCGCGTTCCGGGCCCTGGCCGCCGCAAAGAAGTTTTCAACGATGTCCATGGGACCCCTTGTCGGCCCGCGGCGCGTGAGGCAAGCCGCGGCCAGCCTAATTCCGCGCCGAGGGCTTGTAAACGCAGGCGCCGGCCTTCCGTAGCCGCGCCTTGCACTCCGGGCCGCCGGTTGAGACCATGGCGTGGCTTTCGAACCGGTCGGGCAGACGCCCGGCACGAGCGGGGAGAACCAAAGATGACGGACAACGGCGAGGAAGTCGAAATCCACCGGGGCTTAAAGGGGGTCTATCTCGACCGCTCGGGCTCGACCTTCATCGACGGCCGCGCCGGTGAGCTGCGCTACCGCGGCTACTCGATTCACGACCTGGCTAAGCACTCGAGCTTCGAGGAGACCGCCTATCTGCTGCTTAGGGGCGCCTTGCCGACGCGCGCGGAACTCGACAGTTTCGACGCCGAGCTGAAGGCGGGCCGGCGCCTGCCGGCGCCGGTCTACGAGGTCATCCGCACGGTCCAGGGCGCCCACCCGATGGAGGTGCTGCGCACGGCGGTCTCGGCGCTCGCCGCCTTCGAGCCGGACGCTGCCGACAAATCGCCCGAGGCGACGCGCAACAAGGGCATCCGGCTCACCTCCCAGGTGCCCATCATCGTGACCGCGCACCACCACATCCGGGGCGGCCGGGAGCCGGTGGCGCCGAGCCGGAGCCTGGGACACGCGGCCAACTTCCTTTACATGCTGAAGGGCGAGGAGCCGAGCGCGGACGCGGCAAAGTTGATGGACACCGATTTCGTGCTCCACGCCGAGCACGGCTCGAACGCTTCGTCGTTCACGGCGCGGGTGGTCACCAGCGCGGAAGCCAATCTGCACGCCGCGATCACCGCCGCCATAGCCGCGCTCTCCGGCCCGGCGCACGGCGGCGCCGCCGAGAACGTGATGCGCATGGCCCAGGAAATCGGCGCGCCCGCGAGAGCCGCCGACTACGTCAACCAAAAGCGCAGGAACCGGGAGCCGGTCATGGGGTTCGGCCACCGCGTCTACCGCGCCGAGGACCCCCGTGCCCGCCACATGCGCGCCAGCGTCGAGCGGCTCTCGCGCGAGATGGGCCAGCCCCAGTGGTATCAGATCCTCCAGGCCGTGGTCGAGGCCATGAGCCGCTACGCCCGCCACGGCGTCAACGTCAACGTCGACTTCTACTCGGGCGTGGCCTATTTCCTCCACGGCATCCCGGAGGATCTCTTCGTGCCGATCTTTGCCATGGGGCGCGTGCCCGGATGGACGCTCCAGGTGCTCGAGCAGCTCGAGCACAACATCCTGATCCGCCCGCTGCTCAGCTACGACGGACCGGGCCCCCGCGCCTATGTGCCGATCGACGAGCGGGGGTAATGCCCATGACCCGGATCGACATAAGGTTCACCCGCTTCTCCGCCTTCGACAGCCCGCCGATCCCGACCTTCGCCGGCGGGTTGCTTCAAGAGGAAGGCCTGGAGCCCGTTCATCGCATCGCCTCGACCAGATGCCGGCGCAGCTGCGTCTGTACTCCGACGTCGCCGTCGTGGCGGACCGGGAACGAGAGATCGCGCACCGCCGGCCTCACATGATGGGCCCGACCGGCTCCGACAGCCAGCTAAGCAGAGTGATCTTGACCC
>JBHIDD010000261.1:0-3836 GCA_046759925.1 Kiloniellaceae bacterium | reverse complement strand
GTCTCCAACTTTCCGCCCTCGAGCTCGGGTCGTTGGTCGCTGGTATCCGACCTCCGCATGTTCGGGCTGTACCTCACGGGCCGCTTGGACAGCGAGCTGAAGCGCCACGGCCGGGATTGAATATCGCCCGCGACGAAGAAAAGGCCGCTCGATCAAGCGGCCCTTTGCCAATGTCGTTGGGCGAACCCAAGTTCCGTTGGCGCCGTCCTCGGATATCGGCGTGTCCGGCGGCCGGACGTCTCCGCCGCGGCCTCGACAGACGCGGCCTGCGCCGAAAAGGCGTCACGGCCGGGCCCGGCGAAGGCCGATCCGGCGGTCGCGCGGACGAGGCCCCTTGCCGCGACAATAACAGCGGTCAATTCACGTGCTCCAAAAACCGGGCAACTTAGTTTGCGATCGACAGCCACGAATTCGACCGGACCCGGCGACGACCGCCGGCTTGGTCCGGCTTACGCCGCCAAGCGGCCCAGCTCGGCCAGCACCGCATCGCCCATGCCGGTGGTGGAAACCGTCTCCGAACCGCTTGCCGCGATGTCGGCGGTGCGCTTGCCGGCATCGAGCACGTTTTTGACCGCGGTCTCGACCAAAGCGGCGTCCGCGTCCAGATCGAGCGAATAGCGCAGCATCATCGCAAAGCTCAGCAGCGTGGCCAGCGGATTGGCCAGGTCCTTGCCGGCGATGTCCGGCGCGGAGCCGTGCACCGGCTCGTAGAGCGCCCGCCGCCGGCCGGTCTCGTCCGGGTCGCCGAGCGAGGCCGAGGGCAGCATCCCGAGCGACCCGGTGAGCATCGCCGCCGCGTCGGAGAGCATGTCGCCGAAGAGGTTGTCGGTGACGATCACGTCGAACTGCCTGGGGTCGCGCACCAGCTGCATGGCGCAGTTGTCGGCGTACATGTGGGTGAGCTCGACATCGGCATAGTCGGCCGCGTGCAGCTTCTGCACCTCCTGGCGCCAGAGGACGCCGGATTCCATGACGTTGGCCTTGTCGACCGAGCAGACCTTGCCCGACCGCTTGCGGGCCAGCTCGAAGGCGACCCGGGCGACGCGGTGGATTTCGGGGGTGGTGTAGACCTGGGTGTTGACCCCGCGGCGGGTGCCGTCGGGCAACCCCTCGATACCGCGCGGGGTGCCGAAGTAGATCCCGCCGGTCAGCTCGCGCACGATCATGATGTCGAGGCCGGAGACCACCTCGGGCTTGAGCGAGGAGGCCTCGACAAGGGCATCGAAGCAGATCGCGGGGCGCAGGTTGGCGTAAAGCGCCATGTCCTTGCGCAGGCGCAACAGGCCGCGCTCCGGCTTCCGTTCGAAGGGCAGGTCGTCCCACTTCGGCCCGCCGACCGCACCGAAGAGCACGGCATCGGCGGCCATGGCTTTGTCCATGGTCGCATCCGCGATCGGCGCGCCGAAGGCGTCGATCGCGGCGCCGCCGACCAAGTCCTCCTCCAGGTCGAAGCGCACCGCCTGGCGCCTGTCGAACCACTCGACGAGCCGGCGCACCTGGGTCATCACCTCCGGGCCGATGCCGTCGCCGGCCAGGATCAGGAGTTTCTTGTCGGCGGCCATGATCTCGTCTCTGTCCTCCCCGATAAAATCAATTCAAGCGCGCCCCCTGCCGACCGAATCCGGGCCTGGGTATGCGCCGCGCGGCCCCGCGGTGCCCGGGCCTCCGCCGCTCAGCCGAACAGCCAGGGCCGCGCTTGCCGGTCCTTGGCCTCGAAGGACTCGATCGCCGCCGCCTTCTGCAGGGTCAGACCGATGTCGTCGAGGCCGTTGAGCAGGCAGTGCTTGCGGAAGGGATCGATCTCGAAGTGGACCTTGCCGCCGTCCGGGCGGGTGATCTCTTGGCGCTCCAGGTCCACCGTGATCGCCGCACCCGCCCCGCGCCGGGCGTCGTCCATCAGGTGATCGACCTGCCGCTTCGGGAGAGCGACCGGAAGAATGCCGTTCTTGAAGCAGTTGTTGTAGAAGATGTCGGCGAAGCTGGGCGCGACGATGCAGCGGATCCCGGCATCGAACAGCGCCCAGGGGGCATGCTCGCGCGACGAGCCGCAGCCGAAGTTCTCGCCCGCCACCAGGATTTGCGCGTCCTCGTAGGCCGGCGCGTCCAGCACGAAGCCGGTCTTGGGATTGCCCGCTTCGTCGTAGCGCAGGTCGTAGAACAGGCCCGCGGCGAGACCGGTGCGTTTGATGGTCTTCAGGAACTGCTTGGGGATGATCATGTCGGTATCGACATTGACCATCGGCAAGGGCGCGGCCGTGCCGGTGAGCCGGGTGAACTTTTCCATCGCGGGGCGCCCTTCCCTCAAGCCAGCTCGCGGACATCCGCGATGCGCCCGGCGACCGCGGCCGCCGCGGCCATGCCCGGACTCATCAGGTGCGTGCGCCCGCCGCGGCCCTGCCGGCCCTCGAAGTTGCGGTTCGAGGTCGAGGCGCAGCGCTCGCCCGGCGCGAGCTTGTCCGCGTTCATCGCCAGGCACATGGAGCAGCCCGGCTCGCGCCAGTCGAAACCGGCCGCGCGGAAGATTCCGTCCAGGCCCTCCGCCTCGGCCTGGTGCTTTACCAGACCCGAGCCGGGCACGATCATCGCATAGACATGCTCCGCGACCTCGCGGCCCTCGACGAGCCGGGCGACCTCGCGCAGGTCCTCGATCCGGCCGTTGGTGCACGAGCCGATGAAGACCTTGTCGATCCTGACGTCTTGCAGCGCCGTGCCGGGCTCGAGCCCCATGTAGTCCAGCGCGCGCTCCATGGCGCGGCGCTTGTCCTCGTTCGGCGCGCGGCCCGGATCGGGCACCGCACCGGTGACCGGCACCACGTCCTCGGGACTGGTCCCCCAGGTGACCTGCGGCGCGATCTCGGAGGCGGAAAGCGTGACCTCCTTGTCGTAGGCCGCGGCGTCATCCGATGGCAGCGTCTTCCAGTAGGCGACCGCGGTCTCCCACCGCCCGGCCTTGGGCGTCATGGGCCGGCCCTTCAAGTATTCGAAGGTGGTCTCGTCCGGGGCGATCAGGCCGGCCCGCGCGCCGGCTTCGATCGACATGTTGCAGACCGTCATGCGGCCTTCCATGGACAGCTCGGCGATCGCCGCGCCGGCGTATTCGACGACGTGGCCGGTGCCGCCCGCGGTGCCGATCTTGCCGATGATCGCCAGGATCAGGTCCTTCGCCGTGACCCCGAGCGGGCGCTTCCCTTCCACCGTGATCCGCATGTTCTTGGCCGGGCGCTGGATCAGGGTCTGGGTGGCGAGCACGTGCTCCACCTCGGAGGTGCCGACGGGCACGGCCAGCGCGCCGAAGGCGCCGTGGGTCGCGGTGTGCGAATCGCCGCAGACGATGGTCATGCCGGGTTGGGTGAAGCCCTGCTCGGGCCCGATGATGTGGACGATGCCCTGGCGCACGTCGTCCATGGCGAAAAACGCAATGCCGTAGTCGGCGCAGTTCTTGGCCAGGGTTTCGACCTGGAGCCGGCTTTCCTCGTCGTCGATGCCTTTCGAGCGGTCGCTGGTCGGCACGTTGTGGTCCGCCACCGCAAGGGTGGCGTCCGGCCGGCGCACCCCGCGGCCGGCCAGGCGTAGCCCCTCGAAGGCCTGGGGGCTGGTGACCTCGTGGACCAAGTGCCGGTCGACGTAAATCAGGCAGGTGCCGTCGTCCTGCCGGTCGACCAGATGGCTCTCCCAGATTTTGTCGAAAAGGGTCCGCGGCTGCGTCATGGTCTCGGTTCCCATCTCACCCCCTTGCGCCGCCCTTTTCGGCACCCTCCGCCGCATCGTTCGCCCGATGCCGCCGTGGCCAGGACACGCGAAGGCCAGGACACGCGAAGTTCCGGGACCGGGAGGAT
>JBHIDD010000260.1:0-3872 GCA_046759925.1 Kiloniellaceae bacterium | reverse complement strand
TCCTCGTCGCGGAACCGAATGGCCGACAGGACGGGGCCGAACACCTCCTCCTGGGCGATGCGCATCCGGTTGCTGACGCCGGTGAATATGGTCGGTTCGATGAACCAGCCGTCGCCGCATTCGGGGCGGTCGGCCGCGCCGCCGCCCAGGACGCAATTCGCCCCCTCCTTGCCCGCCACGTCGATGTAATTCAGAACCTTGTCGTATTGCGGCAGGGTCGTGATCGGGCCGACCTGGGTCTCCGTATCCATCGGGTTCCCCATGCGCGCGGCCGAAGCGAAGGAGACCAGCTTGTCCATGAATTCGTTGTGGATCGACTCCTGCACCAGCAGGCGGGAGCCGGCGATGCAGGTCTGCCCCGTGGCGGCGAAGATCCCCGAGACCACGCCTTTGACCGCGTTGTCGATGTTGGCGTCGTCGAAGACGATGTTGGGCGACTTGCCGCCCAGCTCCAGGCTGACCCGCTTGAGGCCGCGGGCCGCGGCCTCATACACCTTCTGGCCGCCCGCCTCGCCGCCGGTGAAGGCGACCCTGGCGACCTTCGGATGGGCGACCAGGGGCTCGCCCACCTCGGGACCGAACCCGGTCAGTACGTTGACGACCCCGGGCGGGAAGCCGGCCTCCTCGAACAGCTTCACGAACTCCAGCATCGAGGTCGAGGTGAACTCGGAGGGCTTCACGACGGCGGTGTTGCCGGCGGCCAGCGCCGGGGCCAGCTTCCACGACATGAGCAGGAGCGGCGAGTTCCAGGGGGCGAGCGCCGCGACGACGCCCAAGGGCTCGTGTCGGGTGTAGTTGAACACGCCGGGCTTGTCGATCGGGACGACCCGTCCCTCGATCTTGTCGGCCAGCCCGCCGAAGTAGTAGTACCACTGAGGCAGGTAGCGCAGCTGCGCCCTCATCTCGGCGATGAGCTTGCCGTTGTCCCGGACCTCGATCTCGGCGAGGCGGTCGGCGTGCTCGGCAAGGAGGTCGGCGAGCCGCCTGAGCAGCGCGCCGCGGGCGCTCGCCGTGAGCTGCGGCCAAGCGCCGGCGACAAAGGCCTTGTGGGCGGCCTCGACCGCGCGCTCCACGTCTGCCTCCGTGCCACGCGGCACCAGCGCCCAGGGCCTGCCGGTATAGGGGTTGAACGACTCGAACCATTCGCCCGACGCGGGGTCGACCCACGCGCCACCGATGTACAGTCGGTACTTCTCAAGCTGCGCCATCAAGTCCTCCCTTTCGCGGCCGGCCCGGCCGGGCGGTTCCCCCGCGGTGACCGCTATTTGATCGTGAACGCTCTTGGATATCGAAACGGACCATTAAATCAGGGCGGGTCGCGCCGTTCAAGGAGCGCCACCAAAGGGTTAACCCGCCCGCGTTCGGTCGGATCGGGCCGGCGCGCCGGGGCGCCGTTTTCCCGGAGCCCATAGGGCGAAATGCCTGGCTCCCCGCCGCTGCGGCGGACAACGGCCTGGCCATTCCGGGGGGCAAAAAAGTGCGATTCGGTGGCGGCTGAAGGACGCAAGACCTCGTTGATGCCGCTATTTGCAAATCGTTCCGGCCGAGGCCCTGTTGTGGCAGGCTTTTTCTCTTGTGAGTGAACTTTTCCTAACTATACATAAATTTGTAGTTGTGATATTATTAATAGTACGTTAATAATGATTAATGACAAAAGCGGCGCCTGACTTCGCTGATGTATGAGCCGGACGAAAAGATTGAAAAGTGGCAGACCGAGGTCCAGGTCGAGCTCGACGACGGCACTCGACTCCTGGGCTCCTTGTTCGTCAAGCCGATGCAACGGATATCGGACCTTTTGAATGATGCGCGTCAATTTCTGCCCTTTCAAACCTCGGGCGGGCTCATCGTCCATCTCAGAAAAGCGACAATCGCCAGGGTCGTACAACTGGAACAGGAGGTCGAGCAGGACGCGATCACCGATCCCTACGAGATTTTGGGCGTGTCCCGATACGTCAGCGACGAGGAGCTCAAGGAAACCTATCACTGCTTGTGCGGTGAGACCCATCCCGACAAGCTGATACCCTTGGGTTTGTCCCCTGAATTCATTAAGTTAGCCAATTCGCGTATGATACGGATCATCGACGCCTACCACCGCATCCTGACCCTGCGTCACGGTGCGAGCGGCAATGGCCAGGACGGCAATTCAAAGGCCGATCCTGCTTTGTGACCCACCGATGAAAAACGAACCCGCCGACCCGGCGGGGCGTCGCATTTTTCCACTCGCGAGACTCCGGCCGGCGAACGCCGGCCATGGCAACCGGGGACAGTATACGGTTTTCTTGGCTCGTCGGATCCGCCACCTGGGCCTTGCCCCCCGGCGAAGAAACCGGAAGCCCCCTTGGCCGATGCCACGCCCCGGCGTGGCCGAGCGCATGTCCGAACCGCAAAATTAGTATACCGTCACCGGGTTCCGTCACCGGATTCCCGCCCCCGGAGTCCCTTGGCCGGGCCGGCGCGTCGCGGCATGGCCCCGTGCCGTCCCCCGGGCTTGTCCAGCCTGCCGCCGGCCGGTAAACGGAGGCCCATGGCGCGCATCGGCGAAATCCTGGACTTTTGGTTCGGCCCTGGCATGGCCGGCAAATGGTTCGTCGAGGACGCGGACTTCGACCGGGAGGTGCGCGCCAAGCTCGCCGCCGCCTACGAGCGGGCCGCAGCGGGGGCGCTCGATCGCTGGCGCGACAGTGCCGGGGGCTGTGTCGCGCTTTGCATCCTGCTCGATCAGGTGCCGCGCAACGTCTTCCGCGGCCAGCCGCGCGCCTATGCCAGCGACGCCAAGGCGCTGCGCGTGACCCATAACGCGCTGGCTCGGGGCTTCGACCGGGAGCTGCCCCAGGTGCGGCGGTTGTTCCTTTACCTGCCGTTAGAGCACGCCGAAGCGCCGGAAGAGCAAGCGCTCTCGGTCCGCCTGATCGTCCGGTTGGACGAGAACCCGGACTGGCTCGCGCATGCCTTGTGGCACCGGGACACCGTCGCGCGCTTCGGCCGTTTCCCGCACCGCAATGCCGTGCTCGGCCGCTCCACCACGCCCGAGGAGGCGGCGTTCCTGGCCCTACCCGATTCGCGGTTCTAGGATTCGGGGCTTCCGGATCCCCGGGTGGTTGCGGCGCGGATCGGCGCCGGCCGTTGCCGGGAGCGGCCTCGAGCGCCGCCGCCGGTCCGCAGCGCCCCCATGGCCCGATCATGCGGCGGCGAGGCGGTCCCGGTCGTGCGGGGCGGTGAAGTCGAGCGCGGGCCCCTTGGGGACGATGCCGGTCGGGTTCACCGTCTTCTGGCTGCCGTAATAGTGCTGCTTGATGTGGTGCAGGTCGACCGTCCCGGCCACGCCCGGCACCTGATAGAGTTCCCGGGCATAGGCCCAGAGGCTCGGATAGTCGACGAGGCGCCGCTTGTTGCACTTGAAGTGGCCGAAATAGACCGAATCGAAGCGCACCAGCGTGGTGAACAGGCGCCAGTCGGCCTCGGTGATGCGCCCGCCCGTCAGGTAGCGCTGGCGGGACAGCCGCGCCTCGAGGTCGTCGAGGGTTGCGAAGAGGGCCTCATATGCCTCCTCGTAGGCCGCCTGGCTGGTCGCGAAGCCGGCCTTGTAGACGCCGTTGTTGACGTGCTCGTAGACGGTCTCGTTGATCGCATCGATCTCGGATCTCAGCGCCTCGGGATAGAAGTCGAGGCCGGCATCGCCCCAGGCGTCGAAGGCGCTGTTGAACATGCGGATAATCTCCGAGGATTCGTTGTTGACGATGACGCTTCGCGCCTTGTCCCAGAGCACCGGCACGGTGACCCGGCCGCTGTAGCGGGACTCGGCCTTGGCGTAGAGTTCGTGCAGATAGCGCGCGCCGCCCACCTGATCCGGGGTGCAGCCGGGGCCGTCGCGG
>JBHIDD010000259.1:0-3877 GCA_046759925.1 Kiloniellaceae bacterium | reverse complement strand
TGAAACCAATATGTTAAGCGTCGTCGCAGCGCCGAACCGCTTAAGTCGGGCTAGCCGGCCCGCGATTTCCTGCCTTGGCGCTTCTCGGACGCCGCCAGCCGCCGCGCATCACCCGCTACGCCCTGCCTGGCGCCCGAGAAACCTGCACAGGAGCCGACATACTGGACCGATTCACGGTAGGTCCGGTGCTGGGCCTAAAGCGGACATCGCCACCCGCAACACCAGTTCCCGCAACACCAGTTAATGAGTCCATGACCTAATGTGCGCTTGCCGCCGTCAGGCCATCGCCCCTTGTCCGGCGCCTTCGGGAGGCGGCGCAATCCGGGTCAGTGCCCCTTCAGGATGCCCCGCAACTCGGTTTCGCGCACCTCTCCGGCGAAATTCAGCGCGGGTCAGTGCCCCTTCAGGACGCCCCGCAGCTTGGTGAAGATTTCGTCGATGTGGGTCTCCTCGCAGATCAGAGGCGGCGAAAGCAAGACGCAGTCCCCGGTCACCTTGACCATCAGGCCGGCGGCGTAAAGCTCCTGCAACACGGCAAAACCGCGCGCGCCCGGGGCCTCCCTCGGCGCCAGGTCGACGCCCCCCAGCATGCCGTAACCACGGATGTCCGTGACCACCGGCAGGTCCCGGAGCGAATAGAGCGCCGCCAGGAACTCGGGCGACATCTTCCCCGCCCGCTCGACCAGGCCCTCCGTCTCGAAAATATCCCGGGTGGCCAGGGCGGCGGCCGAGGCGACAGGACAACCCGAATAGGTATGGCCGTGAAACAGCTCGATCGAGGTTTCCGGTGCCGCCGCGGTGATCGTCTCGTAGATCTTTCCGCTGCAGGCCACCGCGCCCATCGGCACCACGCCGTTGGTCAGCGCCTTGGCCATGGTGATCATATCGGGCACGACCTCGAAGCTGTCGGCGGCGAACTGTTTTCCGGTCCGGCCGAAGGCGCAGATCACCTCGTCGAAAATCAGAAGGATATGGTGCCGGTCGCAGATCTCGCGCAGGCGGTCCAAATAACCTTTCGGCGGCACCAGGCAGCCGGTCGAGCCGGCGATCGGCTCGACGATGCAGGCGGCGATCGACTCGGCACCGTGCAGATCGACGAAGCGCTGGAGGTCGCCGGCCAGCTCCGCACCGGTCTCCGGCTGGCCGAGCGTGAAGCGATGCTCGGGCAGCAAGGTATGACGCAGGTGCAGCACGCCGGGCAGACCGAGGCCGAAGGCCTTCCTGTTGTTCACCAGGCCGGCCACCGAGACGCCGCCGAAGTTGACCCCGTGGTAGGCGCGTTCCCGCCCGACCAGGCGCATGCGCTGGCCCTCGCCGCGGGCTCTGTGATAGGCAAGCGAAATTTTTAGCGCGGAATCAACGGCTTCCGATCCAGAGTTAACAAAGAACATATAATTTAGATCGCCCGGTGTCAGTGCCGCGAGGCGCCGCGAAAGCTCGAAGGAGACGGGATGGCCGTACTGAAACGGCGGCACGTAGTCCATCTCCCGCAGGGTCCGGCCGACCGCATCCGCGATCTCCGGCCGGCCGTGGCCGGCGGCGACGCAGAACAGGCCCGCGGAGCCGTCGATGACCTTATCGCCCCGGTCGGTCGTGTAGTACATGCCCTCGGCGCCGGTCATCAGCCGGGGATTGGTCTTGAAATGCCGGTTCGCGGTGAACGGCATCCAGTGCTCCTCGAGGGAGTTCGCGAGGTTCGCAACGGTGTTCATGAGCGTGGCACTTGGTTTCATGGTTCCGTGAACGGGCCTCCCCCTGGGGGGCTCCCTTCGACAGGCTCCCTTCGACAGGCTCCCTTCGACAGGCTCCCTTCGACAGGCTCCCTTCGACAGGCTCCCTTCGACAGGCTCCCTTCGACAGGCTCCCTTCGACAGGCTCAGGGTGAGGCCCTCTTGGCGAGCATGTCGAAGTATCAGGGCGGCCAGCGGATCGCGGCGCATGCCATCGTGCCGCCGCGTCCGAGCCCGGTCGATGCGTATCCTATGGGCACCAGATTAGACTTGGCCTGCGGCCGGTAGCTAGGACCAATTCACTAAGATCTTCGGGGCCAGGGAAATTTCCGCAAGATCAAGGGCTTGCACTTTGCGTCGGGGGCGCGTGCCCGGAAAACTGTCGCTCCGACCGGCCGATCCGGGCGCCGCTTCGATCCCTGTCCTGCCCCGCTTCGGGACGGGCGGCCGCACCGGTAGGCCATGGCGCCCCTGTCGATCGCGGCATAGGTGCCCTTGTCGATTGCGCGCGTCGCATCGTCGTGACGGCAGGCCGCGTGGTCCATCCTATCCTTGGCGCTTCAGAAGCCTACGGCCTCCTCGGGCGCGGTGTACGCCAGGCCGTGGGCCTCGGCGACGGCTTTGTAGGTGATCTTGCCCCCGGCGACATTGAGGCCGTTTTTCAGATGCGGATCCTCGGCCAACGCCCTGCGGTGGCCCTTGTTTGCCAGGGCCAAGATGAAGGGCAGGGTCGCGTTGTTCAGCGCGATGGTCGAGGTGCGCGCGACGGCGCCGGGCATGTTGGTGACGCAGTAATGCACCACGCCTTCCTCGACGTAGGTCGGTTCGGCGTGGGTCGTCGGCCGCGAGGTCTCGAAGCAGCCGCCCTGGTCGATGGCGATGTCGACCAGCACCGAGCCGGCGCGCATCTGACGCACCATCTCGCGCGAGACCAGCTTGGGCGCCGCTGCGCCGGGCACCAGCACCGCGCCGATCACCAGATCGGCGCCCATCACGTGGGTCTCGATCGCGTCGACGGTCGAAAAAATGGTATTCAGCATCGGCCCGAACTGGAGGTCGAGGGCATTGAGCCGCTCCAGGCTCACGTCGATCACCGTGACGTGCGCCTCCATGCCCATGGCCATGCGCGCCGCATTGGTGCCGGCGACCCCGCCGCCGATGATGACGACGCGGGAAGCCGCCACGCCCGGCACCCCGCCGAGCAGCATCCCGGAACCGCCCTGCTCCTTCTCCAGGCAGTGGGCGCCGACCTGCACCGACATGCGGCCGGCGACCTCGCTCATGGGCGCGAGCAGCGGCAGGGCGCCCAGCGCGTCGGTCACGGTCTCATAGGCGATCGCGATGCAGCCGGACTCGATCAGGCCCCGGGTCTGCGGCAGGTCCGGGGCGAGATGCAGGTAGGTGAACAGGATCTGTTCCGCGCGCAGCTTCTTGTATTCCGCCGGCTGCGGTTCCTTCACCTTCACGATCATATCGGCCCTGGCGAAGACCTCCTCGGCGCGGCCCACGATCTGGGCGCCGGCGGCGCGATAGTTGTCGTCGCCGAAGCCGATCCCGGCGCCCGCGCTCGTCTCAACCACGACTTGGTGGCCGTGATGCACCAGCTCGCGCACGGAAGCCGGCACCAGACCAACCCGGTACTCCTCGACCTTGATCTCCTTCGGCACCCCAACGAGCATGGTCTTCGATCTCCTGGCCCGTGATCTTTCGTCGGACGGTAACTCTCGGCGCGTGGCGCGCGCTTCGCTTACGCCCTAACCCGCTCGGCCCTCGGGTCGTAAAGCGGCCGCAGGCTGGCGGTCGCGGCGAAACGCGCGCCGGCCACTTCGATCTCATAGCGCCCGGAGTTCACGAATGCGGCATCGACGCCGTCCGGGTGGTTGACATAGCCCAGCCCGATGGCCCGGCCCAGGTGATGCCCGTAATTCCCGGAGGTGAGATATCCCATGATTTTACCGTCCCGATAGATCGGCTCGTTGTGATAGAGCAAGGGCTCGGGCTCCTCCAGGGCGAACTGGACCAGGCGTTTCTTGACGCCCGCTTCCTTCTGGCGCAGCAGCGCGTCCCGGCCGATGAAGGGAATGTTCTTGTCGAAGCGGCAGGCGAAGCCGAGCCCGGCCTCGATCGGGGTGTCCTCGTCGGTGATG
>JBHIDD010000258.1:0-3912 GCA_046759925.1 Kiloniellaceae bacterium | reverse complement strand
CCACGATGGTGCCGCAGCCCTCGGCCAAGAGGGCTTGGAGCTTTTGGTTGATCGCCGAGCTGTCCATCTCGGCGGCGTCGAACTCGGCGCGGGTGTCGAAATCGACTTCGAAGCTGTCCGGCGGTCTCAGATTTTCGGCATCCTCGGGGGTGAAGAAGATTTGCTGACTCCATCCGGCGAGCCGCTCGCCATGCAATCCCATGGATTGGGACCGCTGCCCCCGATCTAGTTCTTCCATACCCGAACCTCCCCCTCGTAGGGATCGAAGGTGTCGATCTCGTGCGGAATAATGCTGCGGATCGCCACCTCCTCGGACCCCAGCACGATGATGTCGTCGCTTTCATAAAGGACCATCGGCTTGGCCGCCATGACGTCCTTGGCCATGCCCAGGCTGTCGGAGGTGGCGACCAGGTAGGTGAACACGCCGTCCAGCTCGCTGACCGAGCGGCGCATCGCCGCCTCCAGGTCGTCGCCGCGGTCGATCTGATCGGCGACGTAAACCGCGATCAGCTCGGAGTCGCAGTTCGACATGAAGCGGTGGCCGCGGCGTTCGAGCGCCCGCCGGTAGCTCCAGTAATTGGTCAGCTGGCCGTTGTGGACCACCGCGACGTCGTCGAAGGGATAGGCCCAATAGGGATGGGCCGAGCGGATGTCCACATCGGATTCGGTGGCCATGCGGGTGTGCCCGATGCCGTGCGTCCCGGCAAATCCCTCGAGGTCGTACTGCGCGGAGACCTCGTTGGCATCGCCCAGGTCTTTGACCAGCTCCAGCGCGCGGCCAAGGGAGAGAATCTCCACCCCCTCGATGTCTTCGACGTAATCGGCCAGGCGCCGCAGATCGCCGTCGAAGGCAAAGACGGTGCGATAGGCGTATTCGGTGGCCTGATCCTCGTGCACGAACTTGGCGCCCAGTTCCGCCAGGCGCTCGTCCACGGTCGCCTTGCGCCGGCGCATCTGATCGTGGATGTCGAAGCCTGTGACCAGATCCTCCCGCTCGGCGACCTTGAAGCGCATGATGTGCTGGTCCGACTTCGAGGACCCGTAGAGGGCGAAGCCGGTCGAATCGGGGCCCCGATGCTTCATGGCCTGCAGCATCGAGGTGATTTCCCGTCCGACGTCGCCGTTCGCCCCCCGATGGATAACGCCGGCAAGTCCGCACACGAACCCTCTCCTCCTGATCTAGGGTAGGCAGTCGAGATAGGTGTCCAGGTCCCATTGGGTGACGGTGGCGAGGAACTTCTCCCACTCGTCGCGCTTGTAGTCGATGAAGACGTCGTACATCTCGCCCGGCAAGGCCGACTTGACCAGCTCGTCCTCGTCGAAGGCGTCGAGCGCTTCCCCCAGCGACATGGGCAGCTTTACATACTTGTCCTTTATCTCGTCGATGACGTCGTAGACGTTGCGCTGCTCCGGCGCGCCGGGATCCAGTTGGCGCCCGATGCCGTCGTCCATCGCCTTCAGGAGGCCCGCGGCGAGCAGATACGGGTTGTGCGCGGAATCGACGGCCTTGTACTCGAAGCGCCCGGGCGCCGAGTTGCGCACGGCGCAGGTCCGGTTCTGATAGCCCCAGTTGGCAAAGAGCGGCGCCCAGAAGCCCAGGTCCAACAGCCGCCGGTACGAGTTGACGTTCTGGCAACCCAGGATGGTCAGGCCGCGAAGGTGCTCGATGAGACCGCCCATGGCGTAAAGGCCGAGCTGGCCCGGCCGCCGCGGGTCGTCGGTGTCCGGCAGGAAGGTGTTGGCGCCGCCCCTGACGAAGGTGAACGCCCCTTGCGCCCCCGGCAAGGGCTCGTTGCCCAGCGGACTGAATTCGTCCTTGCCGCCGCGCCACAGCGAAATGTTCGTGTGACAGGCGGACGCCGAGACGTGCATGAAGGGCTTGGGCATGAAGCAGGCGATCAGACCGTGCTCGCGCGCGACCTGGGCGCAGACCTGCCGATAGGTCGTCAAGCGGTCGGCGTTGCGCAACACGTCATCGAAGGTGAAGTTCAGTTCGAGCTGCCCGGGGGCGTCCTCGTGGTCGCCTTGGATCATGTCGAGCCCCATGGCCTTGGCGTAGTCTATGACCTGCAGGTAGACGGGCCTGAGCGACTCGAACTGGTCGATGTGGTAGCAGTACGGCTTGCTGAATCCGCCGGCCGGGTTGCCGTCCCCGTCGCGCTTCAGCCACATCATTTCGGGCTCGGTGCCGGCGCGCAAATGCAGCCCGTCGTGCTTGGTTTTGAATTCGTCGTGGATGCGGCGCAGGTTGCCGCGGCAGTCGGCGGTGAGATAGGCGCCCGGGTCATCGGGATGCTCGCGGCCGCGGAACAGGGTGCAGAACACGCGCCCGACGCGCTTGTCCCACGGCAACTGGACGAAGGTCTCGGGCTCGGGAATCCCGACCAATTCCCAGGCCTCCGGGCCGTAGCCGAGATAACGGCCGTGTCGGCTGATGAAAAGATTGGCGGTCGAGCCGTAAACCAGCTGGAAGCCGCGCTCGGCGAACGCCTCCCAGTGATCCGCAGGCGCCCCTTTGCCCATGATCCGCCCGGTCAGCGAGATGAACTGAAAGTAGATATAGGTAACCCCCAGCTCGTCGATTTTCTTGCGGACCTCTTTGACCGCTTCGGCGCGGCCTTCCGTGGTCACGAATTTTTCCAAATCGGTCATCTGTCTCCGTCCCCCTGATTTTTTGGTGATTTGGTTTGTCGATCCGCGGCCGGCATTTCCGCCGCGGTCATCCGCCCGTCTTATCACCTGCCGATTTGCAAGCCGCTGCCCGGTATTTGCCTTCTACGATCAAACGCCGTGGCCACCCTGCCAGCCCGCCGTGCCCCCGGCGCCAGCGCCGAGCGGGAACGCAGCCGTCCCGCCGGACGTCCCCCGGCGCGCTGGCCCGAGCGCTCGCCCACGCGCGGCCGGTGGCCCGGGTCACGACCCATGTCCCTGCGCCGATCGCTGTCCGCGGCCGGTGGGTCCGGCAATCGGGCTCCAACACGTCGGGCTCCAACACCATAGACTTGACGAGACCAACCATAGTCCACCATATTCTCAGCCGATTGCAAACCGAATTTTTTTAAAGGTTGCAAATTGGTCGACATTGGGTTGAAAAGGACGGCTTCGGACAAGGGCGGCGGCCAGGCCGCGGGCTCGGCGAGCCTCCTTCCGCAGGCGGTGACCGTCGGAGCGGCGGCCATCGCCGCCCGCCTCCGGCAGGCGATTCTGGACGGAAGCTATGCCGATGGCGAGCGCCTGCCGGCGGAACGCGACCTGGCCAGCCATTTCGAAGCTTCCCGCAGCACCGTGCGCGGGGCCCTGCGCCGGCTGGAAGAGATGAACCTGGTGACCCGCCGGGTCGGCAGCGGCACCTTTATTAGCTATCGGCCCGTGCTGGCCCCGGACAACATCGCGGAACTGACCAGCCCGATCGAGCTGATCGACGTGCGCGTCGCGCTCGAACCGCAGATGACGCGTCTGGTCGTCGTCAACGCCACGGCCCGGGACCTCGACCGGATGGGCGAGGCGCTGGAACGCGTGGAGGACTGCGGCGGCGACCGTGAGCGGTTCTCGAAAGCGGACGAGCACTTCCACCTCATGCTGGCGGAATGCACGCGCAACCCGCTGATGGTCTGGCTCTATCGGCAGATCAACGAAGTGCGCGGCCACGCGCAGTGGGCCGCCATGAAAGACAAGATCCTGACCCCCGATCGAATCGCCGAGTACAATCGGCAACACCGCGCCCTGTTCGATGCGCTGCGCAGCCGTGATGTGGATGCCGCGGTCCGGACCATCACCGAGCACCTGGAAAAGGCGCGGCGGGACCTGCGCGGCGCGGACGCCCGTTAAGCTTGGACCGACCGAAGGATCTGCGCTCGTGCGCTAGTACTTACTTGCAAAAGAAAGCGTATTATAATATGATGGGGTATGAGC
>JBHIDD010000257.1:0-3942 GCA_046759925.1 Kiloniellaceae bacterium | reverse complement strand
TTCACGTCGTCAACGCGGATATGCGAAAGCCGTCCCTCGATCAGTTCGCGGATGTCATCGATGCCGGTGCGGCTGGCTGCATCCATTTCGATGACGTCCACATGGCGGTCCTCGGAGATCGCGACGCAGTTTTCGCACCTCCCGCAGGGCTCGGGCGTCGGACCCCCCTTACCATCGGTCCCGACGCAGTTGAGCGCGCGGGCGATGATCCGGGCGGTCGTGGTTTTGCCCACGCCGCGCACGCCGGTCAAGATAAAGGCGTGGGCCAGGCGGCCGCCTTGAATCGCGTTGCTGAGCGTGCGAACCAGCGCCTCCTGCCCGATCAGTTCGGCAAAGGTCGCCGGCCGGTACTTGCGCGCGAGCACCCGGTAGGGCGCTGTCTTGGGATCGGCGGCGGGCTGGTCCGTCATCGAGGGAGGCTCGGCTCGGGGGCGGTCGAATCGTGGGGCATACCTTCGCGAAGCGTCCGAACCCGGGCGCTCCGCAGGGCCCGCCTGCGCGGCCGAAGCCGCTTCGGCGAGGCGAAGGCCCGCCGGGCGTCTTGCGGTGCGGCGGGGCGGGAGGCTGAACCGGCGACCCGGACCAATCTCGTTGCGGCTGCTTCCTTCCGGACCTGACCGGGTTGGCGAGCGATCCGTCCGCGGCCAACCTCCCGGGCCGACTATATCAGCATTCCGGGGCTTGGGGGCAAGGGATTGCGGCCCTGGCTCCGCCGACCCGGCTCCGCCAAGGCTCCGCCGGGCGAGAGGCTTTGCCGAGGCGAGCAGCCGCGCCGAGGCCGAGCTTCAATGCGGTGCGCCGTCGCATGCTGGGGCTTCTCCGGCCCATCGATCTTCAAGGCTGACCGGCCGCCGGCAAGCGGTCCCAGGATCGCCCGGCGCCGGCCCGCTCCGCCGAGACCGGGAATGCGCCCCAGGGCCGGATTGCGCCGCGGGGGCGCTTGTGCCACCCTCGCCGCCATGCGATCGGACAAGCCGAGAGGCAACTTCTACAGCGGCCTCGGCCTGGACCGGTCCGAGGGCTTGCGTAGGGACGCCGCCTGGCTTGCGGGCCGGCTGGCCGACCCTGAGACCCGCTTCGTCCCGGTCTGGCGCGCCCGGAACCTGGTCAGCGCGGCGGACGCCCCCCGCGCCGCCTGGCTCCGCGGCGCCAAGGCGGCCGGGCTGCTCGAGCGTGCCGCCGAGACGGTCTTCCTCGGGCACGACGGCGAGACCGCCTATTTCGCCATCGACCTGACGCCGCTCAGGCAGCCGGACGCGGACCCCGCCATTGCCGAATCCGGCGTCTTCAAGGACCTGCGCGCGGTGGGACCGCTGCTCGCGCGGCGCGAGGGCGCGATCCTGGCCTATGCCCGCGGACTCGTCTACTGGCACCGGCGGCACCGCTTCTGCGGGGTCTGCGGCAGCCCGACGACGAGCACCCAGGGCGGCCATGTGCGGCGCTGCACAAGCGCCGGCTGCGGCGCCGAACACTTCCCGCGCACCGATCCGGCCGTCATCATGCTGGTGCAAGACGGCGACCGCTGCGTGCTGGGCCGGCAGAAGGCCTGGCCGGAGGGCATGCACTCGGCGCTCGCCGGTTTCGTCGAGCCGGGCGAAAGCCTGGAGGAAGCGGTCGCCCGCGAGGTCTACGAGGAGGTCGGCCTTACGGTCACCGGGATCACCTACCACTCCTCTCAGCCCTGGCCGTTTCCGGCCTCGCTCATGCTCGGCTTCCACGCCCGCAGCCGCCATCGGCCGCTCGAGATCAACCCCAACGAGCTGGCGCACGCGCGCTGGTACGCCCGCGCCGAACTCAGGGCCTCGCCCGAGGACGACAGCTTCCGCCTGCCGCGCCGCGATTCGATCGCGCGGCGCCTCATCGAGGACTGGCTGGCCGCCACCTGAACCGGCCCGCCGGAGGAAACCCCGGCCTGTCCGGCCAAGCGGGGTTTCGAAACCCCGCCCATGGCAGGTGGGGGCGGGCGCCGCGAAACCTGCGGGACTTTTGAGGATTAGCAGAGTGGGCTTGGCCCGGACATTCGGGCCCGGAGCAAGATCGCGCCGCTTAGAACAGCACGTGGAACAGCCCGACCGACACCAGGCTCAGAATCGCCAGGATCAGCATCGGCGTCTCGACGGCCGGATGCAGCGAAATCGACTTTTTCGAGGTCGATAGGATCCCGAGCGCGATCAACAAGCCGGCGACGACGACCAGATCGGTCCTTTGGAAGGCGAAGCCCAGGATGGCGAGCGGAATGCCGAAGTTCTGGAAGAAAGTGGGAAGCAGAGGTTGGGACAGCGTTCGTCTTGTCGCCGCCCCCTCGAATCCAAGTTTCCACAACAATATGCTCATGACGCCGAAATAAAAAAGCGTGCTCATCGTCACGAGCGCCGCGACGAGACCCACCGCAATCACCAGCATACCGATCCCTCCTGCCCCGTTTCGCCGCGCTCAAAAATATTAACCACATTTATTAACTATTATTACCTGCGGCTATCTAACCGACACATGCCCCTTCTAATTTATCCGACATTATCTTGCAAAAATCTAGATTAATTTTCGTCAAAATTCCCTGATGATTAACACCCGCAGTTAACCCGGGTCCGTGCGACCAACGCCCGGGCTGGCCGCCCGCCGGGACCGAGGACTCGAGGTTGCGGACGAGGAACCGGCCCGAGCGGCCGGCTCCCCGGCGCAAGGTCCGCGCCGCCTCAGGTGCCGAGCGCCGGTTCGCCCCCGCGGAAGGCGCTTGCCGGATAGACCCCGAGGATCTTCACCTCGCGGGAGAAGAAGCCGAGCTCCTCGAGGGCGAGGCGCACCAGGCGCTCATCGGGATGGCCTTCGATGTCGGCGTAGAACTGCGCGACGGTGAAGCTGCCTTCGAGGATGTAGCTTTCCAGCTTGGTGAGGTTGATGCCGTTGGTGGCAAAGCCGCCGAGGGCCTTGTAGAGGGCGGCCGGCACGCTGCGCACCCGGAACACGAAGGTGGTGATCACCGGGCCCTCGGCCGGGTCCGGGTCGATCGGTTCTTCAGCCATGACCAGGAAGCGGGTGGTGTTGTCCGCGGTATCCTGGATTCCGCTCTTGAGGCTGTGCAGCCCGTAAATCTCGCCGGCCAAGGCGGACGCGATCGCCGCCTGGCTCGGATCGCCGAGACTGGCCACCGCGGCCGCGGCGCCGGCGGTATCGGCGTGGATCACCGGCTCGAGCCCGGTATCGCGGATGAACCGGCGGCACTGGGACAGCGCCTGGACGTGGCTGTGCACCAGCCGGGTGGCTTCCAAGGTCGCGCCTTCCACCGCCAGAAGCTGGTGGTTCACCTTCTGAAAGTGCTCGCCGATGATGTGCAGTCCGGATTCCGGCAGAAGATGATGGATGTCGGCGACCCGGCCGGCGCTGGAATTCTCGATCGGGATCATGGCGCGCCCGGCGGCCCGCTCGCGGACCGCCGCGAAGGTGTCCTCGAAGGACGGGCAGGGCAGCGTGGACCGCTCCGGGAACACCGCCCGGCAGGCCATGTCGGAATAGGCCCCGTGGACGCCCTGGAAGGCGATCGCATCGCTCGGATCGTCGGCCGCGGTCATAGCTCTCAAAAGGTCTCGGAGATATCCGGACTCAATCGCTGCGCGGCGCCATCAGCGCGCGGGCGCGCGCCAGGTCGGCCGGAGTATCGACGCCCAAAGGAACGGTGTCAACGAGCGCCACGTCGATGCGCAAGCCCGCTTCGAGCGCGCGCAGTTGCTCCAGGCCTTCGCGCGCCTCGAGCGCCGTGGCGGGCAGCGCGGCGAAGCGCCTTAGGGCCGGCCGGCGGAAGGCGTAGAGGCCGATGTGGTGATAGAGCGGCCGGGTTTCGTCCCCGCCGTCCCAGGGCACCCTTGCCCGGCTGAAATAGAGCGCGCGGGCGACCCGCGGCCGCCCTTCGACAGGCTCAGGATGAGGAAGAGCCAATCCCGAGCTTGT
>JBHIDD010000256.1:0-3952 GCA_046759925.1 Kiloniellaceae bacterium | reverse complement strand
AGGACAACCAGACCGCGGTGACCATCCGCGTGTTCCAGGGCGAGCGCGAGATGGCCGCCGACAACAAGTTGCTCGGCCAGTTCGACCTGGTCGGCATCCCCGGCGCGCCGCGCGGCGTGCCGCAGATCGAGGTCACCTTCGACATCGACGCCAACGGCATCGTCAACGTCAGCGCCATGGACAAGGCGACCAAAAAGGAGCAGGCGATCCGCATCCAGGCTTCCGGGGGCTTGAGCGAGGTCGAGATCGAACGCATGGTCAAGGACGCCGAGGCGCATGCCGAGGAAGACAAGAAACGCCGCGCGCTGGTCGAGGCCAAGAACCAGGCCGAGGCCCTGATCCACACCACCGAAAAGTCGCTCGCCGAGGCCGGCGACAAGGTCCCGGAGTCCGACAAGACGGCCGTGGAAGAGGCCATCGCCGCGCTCAAGACCGCTTCCGAGGGTGAGGACATCGACCAGATCCGATCCGGAACCGAGAGGCTCGCTCAGGCTTCCATGAAGCTCGGCGAGGCCCTTTACAAGGGTGCCGCCGACGCCGAGTCCGCCGAAGCCGAATCCGCCGGTGCCGGCGGCGACGGCACCGACGGCGGTGAGCCGGGCTCGGGCGACGGGGCCGGCGAGGAAGAGGTGGTCGATGCCGACTTCGAGGAGGTCGACGACGAGAAGAAAGGCAAGACCGCCTGAGGCACCTGGCATTTTAAGTGGGGGCCGAATGGGCAGCAAGCCGGCATGGGACCGATTTTCCGGTATGCCCCGCCGCAGCCCAGACAATGATCGCTGAGGGTTGGGCTTCAGATGGCGAAGCAGGACTATTACGAAACCCTCGGCGTAACCCGCACCGCGAGCGAGGCGGAGCTCAAGAAGGCCTACCGTAGGCTCGCCATGGCATGCCACCCGGACCGCAATCCGGGCGACAAGACCGCAGAGCAGAAGTTCAAAGAGATCAACGAGGCCTACGACGTCCTCAAGGACGCCGACAAGCGGGCCGCTTACGACCGCTTCGGCCACGCCGCCTTCGACAACGGCGGCGGTCCGCGCGGGGCCGGCGGCTTCGACTTCGGCTTCGGCGGCGGCTTTGCCGACATCTTCGACGAGATGTTCGGCGAGTTCACCGGCGGGCGCCGCGGCGGGGCGGCCCCCGGCGCCGATCTGCGCTACAACTTGGAAATCTCGCTGGAGGAGGCGTTCAACGGCAAGACCGCGCAGCTCCGGGTGCCGACCAGCGTGACATGCGATTCCTGCCGGGGTAGCGGGGCCGACAAGGGCTCGGCGCCGGTGACCTGCTCGACCTGTCGCGGCCGCGGCCGGGTCCGCGCCCAGCAGGGCTTCTTCACCATCGAGCGCACCTGCCCCACCTGCCAAGGCGCCGGCCGGGTCATCGAAAGGCCCTGCCGCGCCTGCGATGGCGCCGGGCGCGTGCGCCGGGAAAAGACCTTGCAGGTCAGCATCCCCGCCGGCGTCGAGGCCGGCACCCGAATCCGCCTTGCCGGCGAGGGCGAGGCCGGCATGCGCGGCGCGGCGCCGGGCGATCTCTATATCTTCCTGGCGATCAAGCCGCACCGCCTGTTCCGGCGCGACGGCGCCGACATCTACTGCCGCGCGCCGATTCCCATGACCACGGCGACGCTCGGCGGCACCATCGAGGTGCCGACGATCGACGGCAACCGCGCCCGAATCGCCGTGCCGGCCGGAACCCAGAACAACCGGCAGTTCCGCCTCAAGGGCAAGGGCATGCGGGTCATGCGGGCGAACGCCCGCGGCGACATGTACGTCGAGGTCGTCGTGGAGACGCCGGTCAACCTCACCAAGCGTCAGCAGGAACTGCTCCGCGCGTTCGAGGCCGCCGGCAAGGGCCGCAGGACGAGCCCGGAATCCGAGGGCTTCTTCGCCAAGGTGAAGGAGTTCTGGGAGGATTTGCGGGAGTGACTCGGCGCCCGCTCCTGCGCCGTTCCTGACATCGCCGTTCATCGCTTCCGCTGACGCGGCCGGCCGTGCTAAACCGGCGGCGGCAACAGGGGAGGCGAGCCCATGGACGGTTACGGGATCGGTGTCGTGGGTTGCGCGGGGCGCATGGGACGGATGGTCCTGCGCGTCATCGATGCCACGGACGGCTGCGAGATCGCCGGCGGGACCGAACGGCCGGACAGTCCGGCGTTGGGCAAGGACCTCGGCGAACTGGCCGGCCTCGGCCGATTCGGGCTTGCCGTGGGCGCCGATCCGCTCGAACTTTTCGCCAAGGCCGAAGCGGTGATCGACTTCACCGCGCCCGATGCCAGCGTCGCCCATGCGGCGCTCGCCGCCCAGGCCAAGGCAGTGCACGTCATCGGCACCACCGGTCTCGATCAAGAGCAGACCGCGGCGATCGAACGGGCGGCGCGCCACACTGCCATCGTGCAGGCCCCGAACATGAGCCTCGGCGTCAACCTGCTGCTGGCCCTCGTCGAGCAGGTGGCGCGCCGGCTCGATGCCGACTACGACATCGAAATCGTCGAGATCCATCACCGGCACAAGGTGGACGCGCCGTCGGGCACGGCGCTCGCCCTCGGCCGGGCGGCGGCGGCGGGCCGGCGGGTGGACCTCGAATCGGTGGCGCAGAAGGTGCGCGACGGCGTGACCGGCGCGCGTCAGCGCGGTGATATCGGGTTCGCCACGCTTCGCGGCGGCGATGTCGCCGGCGAGCACGCGGTGGTCTTCGCCGGCGACGGCGAGCGGATCGAGCTCGTCCACAAGGCCTCGACCCGCGAGGTCTTCGCGCGCGGCGCGGTCCGGGCGGCGCTCTGGGCGCGCGGCCGGGGCCCCGGGCTCTATGGCATGAAGGACGTGCTTGGACTCGATTGACTCCGGCGGGTCGCCCCCGGCCGCGCCGGGGCCGGGCCGGGTTCAGGTCTCGGGCGAGAGGGCTGCGGCCCGGCGGAGGGCGCCGCGCAAGGCTTCGGCGAGGTCCAGGCGCTCCTCGGCGGTCAGGAAGCGGCCGATGGCGAGGCTCTTCCCGTGCGAACGCAGGGTGAGCGCGCTGTCGGGGCGCGGCGGATCGTCGATCAGCACCTGCAGCCAGTAGGGCTGGAACCTCCAGGTCTTTTTCTCGCCCCAGTGACTGACGCGCTCGACGGTAAGCCCGCTGCGGGTCAGGCGTAGCGTCTCGTACATCATGCCGTGGCGGTAATTGATCCGGAACGCGAGGTAAACGAGCGCGACTTCCAGGCCCAGGAAGCCGACCACCGGCCAGGCGCCGACGAGGAAGAAAATCAGGCCGGCGACAAATCCGGTCATGGAGACGGCGCCCATCAGGACGACGAAGCCCAGCGGGCCCAGGCTCCGGTGCGGGCTCAGGCGGGCGTCGAAAAAGAGGTCTTCGCGGGTGTCGCTGGTCTGGTTCGGGTCGGTCATGATCCGGCGCATCATAAGGTCCGGAGCGCATCCCGGTAAAGCGTCGCCGCGGATCGCCGTTGGCGCGGCGGTTCGGCCCCGGTTAGACTGCGCCCCGGGGAAGGGGACCGCATGCGATGAAAAAGGCCGCCGTCGCCGAAGCCTTCGACCGCCTCGCCGCGGCCTTGCCCGAGCCCAGGGGCGAACTCGAGTACATCAACCCCTATACCCTGCTGGTCGCCGTCGTCCTCTCGGCCCAGGCGACCGATGTCGGCGTCAACAAGGTGACGCGGGTGCTCTTCCGGCGGGCCGATACCCCGGAAAAGATGCTGTCCCTCGGCGAGGGTCGCCTGAAGGAACTCATCAAGACCATCGGCCTGTTCAACAGCAAGGCCAGGAACATCATCGCCATGTCCCGGATCCTGCGCGACCGGCACCGCGGCCGGGTGCCGCGGGACCGCGCGGCGCTCGAGGCGCTGCCCGGGGTCGGACGCAAGACCGCGAATGTGGTCTTGAACGTCGCCTTCGGCGAGCCGACCATCGCCGTGGACACCCACATCTTCCGGCTCTGCAACCGCAGCGGC
>JBHIDD010000255.1:0-3958 GCA_046759925.1 Kiloniellaceae bacterium | reverse complement strand
AGCTCATGAGCGAAGCCACAATTCATGTGTCTTCGGCGCCCGCTCGAACGCCGCTTGAGGCTTCGCCCGACGGCGCGGGCCTCGCGGGCGCCGAAAGCCCAAATGACTCGATCGTTTCGACGTCCCGTAAAGTACGCCCGATGCGCCGCGCCTTGCGCCGGCTTGCCGGATTCGCCGCCGTGGCCGTCCTGGGCCTGAGCGCCGGCGCCCCCCGCGCCGAGGAGGTCACCCTTTTCGCCGCGGCGAGCACCACGAATGCCGTCAACGCGGTGGCGGAGGCCCTCGGGGCGAGCGGGCTCGGCCCGCTGCGGCCGGTCTTCGCCGCCTCCTCGACCCTGGCGCAGCAGATCGCCCGGGGCGCGCCCGCGGACCTCGTCCTCTCGGCGAACAGCGCCTGGATGGATTTCCTCGCCGCGCGCGGCGCGATCGAGGGGGACAGCCGGGTCGACCTGCTCGGCAACCGGCTGGTCCTGATCGCCCCGGCTAAGGCGACGCTCGCGCTCGAGGTCGAGACCGGCTTCCCCCTGGCCGCGGCCCTGGGCAAGCGGCGCCTGGCCATGGGCGACCCCGGGCACGTGCCCGCCGGCATCTACGCCAAAGCCGCGCTGGAAGGACTGGGCGTTTGGCCCGAGGTGGCGGCCAAGGCGGCCTTCGCCGCAGACGTTCGGGCGGCCCTGGCGCTCGTCGACCGGGGCGAGGCGGCGGCCGGGATCGTCTATGCCACCGATGCCGCGATCAGCTCCCGGGTCCGGGTGGTCGCCCGTTTCCCGGCCGAGAGCCACCCCGAGATCGCCTATACGCTCGCCGTCGTCGCCGGCCGCCGCGGCCCGGCGGTCAGCGCCGTCTACGAATTCCTGCGCGGTCCCGAGGCGGGCGCCATCTTCCGCGCGCACGGCTTTACCACGCCGGGCCGGGGCGGCTGATGTTCGAGCTCAGCCCGCTGGAGAGCGAAGCGCTGGACTTAAGCCTGCGCGTGGCGGTCTGGAGCGTGCTGACCAGTTTGCCGGCGGGCCTGTTCGTCGCCTGGCTTCTGGCGCGCCGCGAGTTCCCGGGCAAGACCGCGCTCAATGGCGTGGTCCACCTGCCGCTGGTCCTGCCCCCGGTCGTGGTCGGCTATCTGCTCCTGGTCCTGCTCGGCCGCGACGGGCCGCTCGGCCGCTGGCTGCTCGAGGTTTTCGGCGTGAGCCTGCCGTTTACCTGGCAGGGCGCGGCGCTCGCCGCCGCGGTCATGGCCTTCCCGCTCATGGTCCGGGCCATGCGCCTGTCGCTGGAGGCGGTCGACCGGCGGCTCGAGGCGGCGGCGCGTACGCTCGGCGCCGGGCCGCCGGCGGTGTTTGCCACCGTGACCCTGCCGCTCATGGCGCCCGGCATCCTGGTCGGCGCCCTGCTTGGCTTTGCCCGCAGCCTGGGCGAGTTCGGCGCCACGATCACCTTCGCCGCCAACATCCCGGGGCAGACGCGGACCCTGCCGCTCGCCCTGTTCGGCGTGATCCAGACGCCGGGCGGGGAGTCCGACGCGCTCCGCCTGGCGGTCCTCTCGGTGCTCCTCGCGCTCGTGGCGCTGGCCGCCTCCGAAATCGCCGCACGCCGCCTGCGCGCCCGGACCGACGGCTGAACCGATGCTCGATATCACCGTCGAGAAGCGCCTGGGAAAATTCAGGTTAAATGCAAGTTTTTCCTGCGAAACATCTGGAATCATAGCGTTTTTCGGCCGTTCCGGCGCCGGCAAGACCGCGCTGGTGAATGCGCTGGCCGGGTTGCTCAGGTCCGACAAGGGGCGAATCGCGGTAAACGGCGCCGTGGTCTTCGAGTCCGAGCGGGGCATCGACCTGCCGCCCGAGCGGCGGCGCCTGGGCTACGTCTTCCAGGAGGGCCGCCTGTTCCCGCATCTCTCGGTGCGCGGCAATCTGACCTATGGCTTCAAGCGCGCGCCGCCGGCCGAGCGGCGCGTCCAGCTCGATCAGATCGTCGCCCTGCTCGGACTCGAAGCCCTGCTGACCCGCCGGCCGCGCGACCTCTCGGGCGGCGAGAAGCAGCGCGTCGCCCTTGGCCGCGCGCTGCTGGCCAATCCGCGCCTGCTTTTGATGGACGAGCCGCTGGCCGCGCTCGACCAGCCGCGCAAGGACGAAATCCTGCCCTTCATCGAGCGGCTGCGCGACGAGTTCGCGATTCCCATCGTCTACGTGAGCCACAGCATGCCGGAAATCGTCCGCCTGGCGGATACCATGGTGCTGATGTCCGATGGCAGGGTCGAGGCGGTCGGGCCGGTGGAGGAACTCACCAGCCGCCTCGAACTCCGGCCGCTGACCGGCCGCTACGAGGCGGGCGCCGTCCTGGAGGCTTGCGTCACCGGCCAGGACGCAGCCAATGGTCTGACCGAGCTCGCCTTCGCGGGCGGCAGCCTGTGGGTGCCGCGGCTCGACCTGCCCCAGGGAACCGCCTTGCGCCTGCGCATCCGGGCCCGCGACGTGGCGCTGGCGCTTCAGCGCCCGCAAGGGATCAGCGTCCTCAACGTCTTCCAATGCGTTGTCGGGGACATCGGAACGGAGGAAGGTCCGCAGGTCGACCTGCGGCTGGATGCCGGGGGCGCCTCGCTCTGGGCACGCATCACGACCCGCTCGCTGAACGAGCTGGGCCTGCGACCCGGGAGCCCGGTCTACGCCTTGGTCAAGGCGGTGGCGATCGACCGCCACAGCCTGGGCCGCGGCGCCGCCGGCGGCCACTTCCTCGCCGAGGCGGAGTAAAGCGCGGGTAACGCCGCGCGCCGCGGCGAGCGGTCGTCTGTCGGCGCGGGCCTTCGGTCAGCCCGGCTCGACGATCACCTTGAAGCGGAACGGGGATAAAGCGGCGCCGAAATCGGAGCGCGGCGCACCGGCGACCACGTCGTTGTCTCCGGCGCGAAGCGGCGCATCGTCGCGCGCTTCCCGCGGTCCGATCCGCGCGCCGTTGACGAGCGTGCCTTTCCGGCTGCCGCGGTCGCGCACCACGACGCCCGATGGTCCCAAATCCAGGGCGAAATGGTTGAGTGACACCGTATGGGGCCTGGCATCGCGCAGCCGCACGTCGTTGAAGGCGAGGACATCTTCCTCCCGGCTTTCCGGGACCCTGCCGACCCGGAAGGGAAAGCGCGTCACCCTGACGCCCGCCTCGGGAAGCGCGGCCCTGGTCTCGGCGCTCAGAGGCAGCAGGCGGACCCGCGGGATACGCGCACCCTGAGGCTCCGGCGGGCCCGAGTCGACGACCATCTGGTTCATCGTGCGCAGCCGCTCGAACAAGGCGCGCAAGAGCCCAAGGGCCTCGTGCGGCTCGTGCAGGAGCAGGCGCAGGAACTCGGCCCGGCCGATCGCATCGGCGACCACGGCCTGCGACGCCCGCGCGCTGGCCGAGCGCGGCCGGTCCTCCAAGAGCCCCATCTCGCCGAAAACGTCGCCCTCGCCGAGCACCGCGAGGCGAACCGGTCCGGCGGAGCTCTCTTTGAGGATCTCGACCCGTCCGGAGCGGACGACATAGGCTTCGTCGCTGGCATCGCCCTCGGAGAAAATGACCTGCCCGGGGGAGAAGTGGTGTTTCTCCATCGCTCTGTGGTCCGCTTCGGCGCCTGCGCGCGGCCACGCCAGACCGCGGTATATCGCGGTATATCGCGGTATATCCCGTGGCCCCGGCAGGATGGCACGACGAGGTTTGCACAGGCAGCTTGGCACAAAGTGGACCGGCAGGCGAGTCCCGCACCGGGTCCGACGGCTGTCCCGAGACCGCCGCGGCTAACCAGGCGTCGTGGTCGGAAAACCCCCATGCGGCGATGGCAGGCCGGGAGCGGCACCGCCCCCGACGGCGACCTACGCAAGTTTTCCGACCCCAAAATTTCGTATCCTGATGGGCGCAAAAATCGGTTCACCACCAAGGCACAAAGATGGGGTAATCGGTCTCGGTTCAAGCTTGGCGGCTGACGGGACGGTGG
>JBHIDD010000254.1:0-4009 GCA_046759925.1 Kiloniellaceae bacterium | reverse complement strand
GGCACCGATCTCCGAGGATATCTCGGCGGTCTCGCCGAAGGCATGCCCGGCGTTCAGCGCGGCGATGGTGCCCTTGGCGACTTCCGGCCGCCTGGCGAACTTCCGCGCCAGCCAGTCGACCGTGGCCTGCCGGTCGCGACCGAAAATCCAGTAAACCAGGCCAAGCGCCCACATGTTCTTGCAGCGCTGCGCCTCCTTCTTCGTCAGTCCGGTGTCCTTGAGCGCATCCAGCGTCAGCCGCGACATGTCGATCTGGTGGACGCGGAAGCGGTCGAGGCTGCCGTCCACCAAGGGGTCGGCCCCGTAGCCGGCCTTGCGCAGGTTCTTTTCGGTGAAGGTGCCGGTGTCGACGATGATCAGCCCGCCGCTCTTGACGTCCGTCAGGTTGACCTTGAGGGCGGCCGGGTTCATCGCAACCAGCACGTCCAAGACATCGCCCGAGGTCTTGATCTCGCGCGCGCCGAAATTGATCTGGAAGGCGGAGACGCCGAAGGTGGTTCCGGCCGGGGCTCGGATTTCGGCCGGGAAATCCGGGAAGGTGGCCAGGTCATTGCCGGCCAGCGCCGTGGCCAGGGTGAAGCGCCCGCCGGTCAACTGCATGCCGTCGCCGGAATCCCCGGCGAAGCGCACGACGGCGGACTCCAGCACTTGACGAGACGATTCGGCGCGCTTCAGCGCCGTTGCGACTTCCATGTTCTCAAATCCTCCGTGGGACCGGCCCGGAGCACTTGGCCCGGGTGCCTGCCCAGGGAACTCGGCGGGGTGGCCTGCCGGAGACTAGGTCGGCATTCGGCCCTGCCTGCGCGCGCTATCGTTTACTACAATATGTATGGCGTTTACTACACCGAACAAGTAACCGAATCATCCCTGGAAAAATTACGGGTATTCCGGAGTCCCCTGACTATTCCATTTTCCCGGAATTTCCAAGCGTGTTGTGTCGCGACGCCTCACGTCTTCGTGGCCCCGGCGATATCCTCGTCGAGGACAGCGAGCATGTCCTTGATCCGAATCAACTTCCGGCGCGGCGCGCCGGCCGGTGCGGCGGCGACTTCGACAGCGTCGATTCGCTGCCAATCCTGGAACGACACCCAGCGCCGCCCGCACTTGTCCAGCAAGCGTTCCAAGGCCGCGCGCCCGGGTTTGCCCCCGTGCGGAACATCGGCCCGAATATGCTCGGCGACGAGATCACCGTCGGCCTTGTTGGTGCCGATCACGCCGATCGGGCCCCGCTTGGCCCAGCCGACCACGTAGAGCCCCCTGTCGACCCGTCCGTTCCGGCAGCGCACGAATCCGGAACGCTCGTCGATCGGCACGCCGGCAAAGCCATCCATCCGGTAGCCGATCGCCGCGACGACCGCGCCGCAGCGGATCTCGAAGGCCTCCCCGGTCCCCACCGCCCGGCCGTCCTCGACCCGGGTACGCTCCAGGCGCAGGGCCTCGACCCGGTCGTCCCCCAGGACCGCCACGGGCTTGGCGAAGAAGACGAAATGCAGCCGCTTACGTTTCTGGTCCGCGGGCGCCTCCGCGAAGGTCCGCAGGGTGGCCAGGTTCTTCTCCTTGAGCCGCCGGTCGCGGTCGGACATCTCGCCGGTCACCGCCGCGGGGAGCTGCGCTGGATCGACGACGGGCGCGCAGTCCGCCAGCTCGCCCATCTCGGTCAGTTCCTTGTTGGTGAACTTGGCCTCGACCGGACCGCGCCGCCCAATCAGGTAGACGGCCTCGATCGGCGCCGCGTGGATCGCCCGGGCGGCATAGTCCGGCAGGTCGCTGGTGGCCATTTCGGCCGGCGTCTTGACCAGGACGCGGGCCACGTCGATCGCGACGTTGCCGTTGCCGATGACCGCGACCGCGGCCGTGTTCAGGTCCGGGTCGAGATCGCGGTATTCCGGATGGCCGTTATACCAGCCGACGAATTCCGCCGAGCCGTAAACCCCCGCCCGGTCCCCCCCGGGAACCTCGAGGCCACGGTCGAGCGGCGCGCCGACCGCGAGCACCACCGCGTCGTAGATCCGCCGCAGGTCCTCGAGCGCGACGTCCCGGCCCACCCTTACGTTGCCGTAATAGCGCACCCGGGAGTCCAGCGCCGTGCGGGTGAACGACCGCGATACCCCCTTGGTGCTCTGGTGATCCGGCGCGACCCCGGCGCGGATCAGGCCGAAGGGCGTGGGCAGGGACTCGATGATGTCGACCTGGCAGTCGAAGTCCAACTTGACGAGCGCCGCGGCGGCATAGAAGCCGCTCGGGCCGGCTCCGACAATGGCGATACTCACAGGCATGACAAGTCTTCGGATCGGCGGGACCGGCACGCAGCGCAATGCCAGATCAAACCCCTTGAAAGCGCATGGTCTTACTTAGTCCGTCGAGGCGGAAATGGCAACGGAGCCGACCGGCCACCGCTTGCAACCACTTGACGCAGTGGCCCGCACATCCCATCCTCCGGGCCAAATCGGCCCGCCTGGCGGGCCGGCGACGCCTGCGGCCCTTCCCGCGGGAAAAATTGAGATGGTCGCACCGAGAGACCTTCGCGTCATTCTTGGCGTCCTTGGCACCGTCCTGCTGGCCGCCGGCGCGACTCCGACGCCGTCCCGGGCGGTCGAGCCGATCAAGATCGGCGATCTGAACAGCTACACGGTCCTGCCGGCGTTTTCACTGCCCTACCGGAAGGGCTGGACTCTGGCGCTCGAGGAGATCAACCGGGCCGGCGGCGTGCTCGGCCGGCCGCTCGAGGTGATTAGCCGCGACGACGGTGGCAAGCCGGGCGATGCGATCACCGCGGCGAACGAGCTGGTCAGCCGCGCGAAGGTCAGGGTCCTGATCGGCACCCTGCTGTCCCACGTCGGCCTTGCGATCTCCGACTTCGCCAAACAGAAACGGATCCTGTTCCTGGCGGCCGAGCCGCTGACCGACGCCATCGCCTGGGCCAAGGGCAACCGCTATACCTTCCGGCTGCGCCCCGGCACCTACGTCCAGGCCGCCATGCTGGCCGAGGAGGCCGCCAAGCTGCCGGCCCGACGCTGGGCCACGGTGGCGCCCAATTACGAATACGGCCAGTCGGCGGTCGCCGCGTTCAAGAAGCTTTTGACGCGCAAGCGCCCGGACGTGGTTTTCGTCGCCGAACAGTGGCCGGCGTTGTTCAAGATCGACGCCGGGGCCACGGTGCAGGCGATCGCGCTGAGCAATCCGGATGCCGTGTTCAACGTTACCTTCGGCGGAGATCTGGTGAAGTTCGTGCGCGAGGGCTCGCTTCGCGGCCTTTTCGAGGGGCGCGATGTTGTCAGCCTCTTGACCGGCGAGCCGGAGTGGATGGCCCCGCTGAAGGACGAGGTGCCGGAAGGCTGGATCGTCACCGGCTATCCCTGGAAGGACATCGACACCCCGGCGCATAACGCCTTCATGTCGGCGTACCGGACGCGGTTCGAGGACTCGCCGCGCATGGGCTCGGTGGTCGGCTACGTGACGCTCAAGTCCATCGCCGCGGCCATCGCGAAGGCCGGCTCGACCGAGACCGAGGCGCTCATTGCCGCCATGCGGGGGCTTGCCGTCGAAACGCCCTTCGGCCCGATCACCTACCGGGCCTCGGACCAGCAGTCGACTATGGGCACCTTCATCGGCCGCACGACCAAGATCGAGGGCCGGGGCGCCCTGCGTGACTGGCGTTTCCTCGACGGTGCGCACTACCTGCCGCCCGCGGCCGAGGTCAAGCGGCTCAGACCCGCGGAATAGGCGTCTCGTGACCCGGGCCTCGCCTTCGACAAGTTCAGGCCGAGGGCCTTCATGCTGAGCCTGTCCGAGCATGAGGGCCGGGCGCGGCTATTCCTTCGTTCGTGCGACTGAGGCGGAGATGCGCCCAGGGAAGCGGCGCAGGCAAAAACCCCATGTCCTGAACGCTAAGCAGAGTGTTCTTGATCCGGCCCCGAATGGCCGGGCCAAGATCGCTCTGCAAGCCCTTATAAGGTCCAGCAGGTTTTGCGAAGCCCGCCCACACGCGCTGGGGGCGGAGTTTCGAAAA
>JBHIDD010000253.1:0-4033 GCA_046759925.1 Kiloniellaceae bacterium | reverse complement strand
GATCGCCTGGGCGTCGGTGTTCGCGATCAGGAATTCGACGCCTTCGAGGTTCGACCGGATCATGTTGTCGACGGCGTTGCCGCCGGCGCCGCCGACGCCAACCACGACGATATTCGGCGCCGTCGGCCCCTCGCCCTGTGGCACGTCGATATGAATCGTCATGTCCGTTCGTCCCCCAAGCAACCGATCCCGAAGCCGGTCCGGCGGCGCGGTCAGGCTACCGGAAGACCGCTGCGGCGCGGCACCCGCGACGCTTCGGCGCAACTGACGGGAACCGCACACAGCGCGGCCTCGCCCCGACAAAGACGGCCACGACGGTGAACTCGCCAGGTATCGACTGCAAGATCGATCAAAGAGTAAATTGGATGATGGCGCCGCGCAACAGATTCCCAATTCAGGAAGGCCAAGGGCATAGCGGCAAATTTTCGGGTGTAATCTTTGCTCGGCCTCGCGTGGTCCTATATGCTCGGCCGCGTCATGGGCCCGCGTTCCCGAACCACGAACATCGATCGGCTTCTTGAGATCATGGCCCGGCTGCGCGATCCGCACGGCGGGTGCCCTTGGGACGTGCAGCAGAACTTCAGGACCATCGCGCCCTACACCATCGAGGAGGCCTACGAGGTCGCCGAGGCGATCGAGCGAGGCGACATGGCGGCGCTCAAGGACGAGTTGGGCGATCTCTTGCTCCAGGTGGTGTTTCACGCCCGCATGGCCGAGGAAGCCGGCCGGTTCGATTTCGACGCGGTGGCCTCGGCGATCAGCGACAAGATGATCCGTCGGCATCCACACGTCTTCGGTGACGAGCGGATTGGCTCGGCAAAGGCCCAGACCCGCGCCTGGGAGGCGCACAAGGCCGGCGAGCGCGACGCCCAGGCCGCGGACAGCGGCCGGCGCGCCAGCGCGCTCGACGGCGTGGTGCTCGGTCTGCCCGCCCTCACCCGCGCCGCGAAACTTCAGAGGCGCGCCGCCCGGGTCGGTTTCGACTGGCCCGAGGCTTTGTTAGTTCTTGAGAAGATCGCCGAAGAAATATCGGAATTACAAAAGGAAATTCTCAACGACGGCAAGATCGAGCGGATCGAGGACGAGCTCGGCGACCTGCTGTTTGCCGTGGTCAATCTGGCGCGCCATCTGGACGTCGACCCGGAAAGCGCGCTGCGTCATAGCAACGCGAAGTTCGAGCGTCGGTTCCGCAGCATCGAGGCCAAGTTCGGCGCCGAGGACCGGGCGCTCTCGGACGTTGCGCTGGACGAAATGGAGGCCGCCTGGCAGGCGGTCAAGCGGCGCGAGCGGGAATAAGCCGGGCGGATCCCCCGGGAGCTGGCAAAGCCCCTGCCTCGGGCATCCGGGGGTGGCCGCGGCGCGGCACGATCCCCGCCCTCCCGGGAGGTCGCTCAGTCGTTGATCAGCAGATGCATCAGGCTCGAGGTGTCCCAACGGCTGCCGCCGCGGGCCTGAATTTGGGCATAGAACTGGTCGACCAGCGCGGCGACCGGCAGGCGAGCCCCGTTGGTCCTGGCCTCCGCCAAGCAGATGGCCATGTCCTTGCGCATCCAATCGACCGCGAAGCCGAACTCGAACGCGCCCTTGCACATGGTCTTGGCCCGGTTGTCCATCTGCCAGGACTGCGCCGCACCCTTGGAGATCACGTCGATCACCTTGTTTATGTCGAGGCCCGCCTTCATGCCGAAGTTCAGGCCTTCGGCCAGGCCCTGGACCAGCCCGGCGATGCAGAGCTGATTGACCATCTTGGTGAGCTGGCCCGATCCCACCGGGCCCATCAGGGTGCAGGCTTTGGCGTAACAGTCGATCACCGGCTTGGCCTTCTCGAAGGGTCCCTGCTCGCCCCCGCACATGACGGTCAGCACACCGTTCTGGGCGCCCGCCTCGCCGCCGGAGACCGGGGCGTCGATCACCTGGATGCCCTGTTCCAGGCCGATCGCGAAGAGCTCGCGGGCCACGGTGGCCGAGGCGGTGGTGTGATCGACCAAGATGCTGCCTTCCGCCAGGCCCGCCAGGGCGCCGTCCTCGCCCAGCACCACGGCGCGCACGTCGTCATCGTTACCGACCATGGTGAAGGCGATGTCCGCGCCCGCGGCGGCCTGGCGCGGGCTCGGCGCCAGCGTTCCGCCGTGCTCGGCGACCCATTTTTCCGCCTTCGCAGTGGTCCGGTTGTAGACGGTCACGTCGTGTCCGCCGTTCTTGAGATGGCCGGCCATGGGATAGCCCATGACGCCCAGGCCGATAAAGGCAAGCTTCGTCATCGATCGGTCACCCCTGCGTTCTGATTTGGTGGTTGACGAGTGCGAAATTTATCGCCGGCCGAGAAGGCCCGGGCGATTCCCGCCTGGGCCAAAGCTCCGGCGCTTTTGGTGCGCTAGGATTCCGCACCTTTCCCCTGCGCGTCAACCCGACCCCCGGGGCGCTTTCCGCTGGCCCCATGGGCGGTTTTGGAACTGGCTCTGTTCAGGGACCAAGAGCTGTGTACAATCGCGGGCAATGGCGGCCGGCGCGCCCTGGCGTGGGCGCCCGTGCGACGCAGCAAAAAAAGATCCGAAGGGAGAGCGGCCATGACCCGCATGACACCGAGTGAAGCCTTCGTCGAAACCCTGGTGAACCATGGCGTCACCGACGTCTTCGGCATCGTGGGTTCGGCCTATATGGACGCGCTCGACATATTCGAGCCGGCGGGCATCCGCTTCATATCCGTGGCCCACGAACAGGGCGCCGGACACATGGCCGACGGCTATTCGCGGGTCAGCAACCGCCAGGGCGTTTGCATCGCGCAGAACGGCCCGGGGATCACCAACCTGGTCACCGCGATCGCGGCGGCCTACTGGGCGCATTCCCCCGTCGTCTGCATCACGCCGGAGACCGGCACCGCGACGCAAGGGCTGGGCGGCTTCCAGGAGACCGAGCAGCTACCGTTCTTCGAGAAGATCACCAAGTACCAGGCCCAGGTGAACCGCGCCGACCGGATCGCCGAGTTCACCGGCCGCTGTTTCGACCTGGCGTTGACCGAGCGCGGCCCGACCCAGCTCAACATCCCGCGCGACCTGTTCTACGGGGAGATCGACGTCGAGATCCCGCGGCCGATCCATGTCGAGCGCTCGGCCGGCGGCAAGCACAGCCTCGAGCGGGCGGCGAAGGCGCTGGCCGGGGCCAAGTTCCCGGTCATCGTCGCCGGCGGCGGGATCATCATGGCCGACGGTCAGGACGAGGCCAGGGCGCTGGCGGAATACCTGTCCGCCCCCGTGGTCACCAGCTATCTGCACAACGACGCCTTCCCGGCCGGCCACGAGCTGATGTGCGGCCCGCTCGGCTACCAGGGCTCCAAGGCGGCCATGAAGGTGATCGCGCAGGCCGACGTGATCCTCGCGCTGGGCACCCGCCTCGGGCCGTTCGGCACCCTGCCGCAGCATGGGCTCGACTATTGGCCGACCAAGGCCAAGATCATCCAGGTCGACTCCGAGCACCGCATGCTGGGCCTGGTCAAGGCGATCAGCGTCGGCGTCTGGGGCGATGCGAAATTCGCCGCCGAGGCGATTCTGAACATCCTGCAGACCAGCAACGAGCCGATCGTCTGCCGCGGCAACAAGGCCGAGCGCATGGCCGAGGTCCGCAAGCAAAAGGCCGACTGGGAGGCCGAGCTAAATGTTTGGGGCCAGGACGACGGCAGCCCGATCGCGCCGCGCCGGGCCTTGCGCGAGCTGGAGCTGGCGATGCCGGAGAACGCCGTGGTCACGACCGACATCGGCAACATCTGCTCGGTCGCCAACAGCTACCTGCGTTTTGAAAAGCCGCGCAGCTTCTTGGCCGCGATGAGCTTCGGCAACTGCGGCTATGCCTTCCCGACGGCGATCGGCGCCAAGGTGGCCCGGCCCGACCGCCCGGCGGTGGCCTACGTCGGCGACGGCGCCTGGGGCATGAGTCTGGGCGAGACGCTGACCTGCGTGCGCGAAAACATCCCGGTGACCGCGGTGGTGTTCAACAACGGCCAATGGGGCGCGGAGAAGAAGAACCAGGTCGACTTCTA
>JBHIDD010000252.1:0-4072 GCA_046759925.1 Kiloniellaceae bacterium | reverse complement strand
CCTGCTCGGCCAGGTGCCAGTGGACGACCGAGACGCCGACGACCCGCTCGAGGCGCTTGAGCTTGCGGAAGATCAGCGTCCGGTGCGCCCAGGGGCAGGCCAGCGAGACATAGAGATGGTAGCGCCCGGGCGCGGCCTCGAAGCCGCCTTTCCCGCTCGGGCCGGCCGCGCCGTCGACGGTCACCCAGTTGCGGAAGTGGCTTTCGCTGCGGACGAAGCGGCCGCCCGTCTTTCTGGTGTCGAGTCCCCGGTCGTGCCAGACGCCGTCGATCATCAAGCCCATCGTGCATCCTCCTCGATTGGCGCTCTTAGAACTCGCGGCCGAGGGCGCGGTCGACCGACAATTCGGCGCCGCCGCGGAAGACGATGGCGAGCGCCACCAAACCCCACAGCAGCGGGTATTCAACGCCGCCCCCCGACCAGAAGAAACCCTTGCCGAGGTGCACAGTGAAAATGGCGGCCGTCATTATGGTGACGACGCCCACCGCTGCCGGACGGGTCAGGAATCCGATGGCCACGAAGAGGCCGCCGAAGAATTCGGTCGAGCCGACCAGGCCGGCCCAGAAGATGCCCGGCTCCAGACCCAGTCTTTGGGCGAAGAATCCGCCGGTGCTCTCCAGGCCGCGGCCGCCGAACCAGCCGAACAGCTTCTGGGCGCCGTGCGGCATGAGGATGAGACCGGTGAAAAAGCGGATCATCGGATAGGACAGGCTTGAGAGGCGCGCATAGAGCGGCTGAAACGCCGGGATGATCAGACGGGTCTCGGGGGCGGTTTGATCGGTCATCGGACTCCTCCGTCTTGTGACTTGGTGTCATGACTCCGCGACGGATGCCTCACCCTTCGTCAGGCTCCCCTTCGTCAGGCTCCCCTTCGTCAGGCTCCCCTTCGTCAGGCTCAGGGGTGAGGCCCTCATGTTGAGCCTGTCGAAACATGTGGGCCGCACTCACGGCAGGTCGGCCAGCAGGATTTCGGCGTTTTCCAGCGCCGTGATGGCGATCTCGTCCTTATCCTCGATGGCGATACCGTCGCGCGCATGCGCCGCCACCCCGTTGACCTCGATGCGGCCGCGGGCCGCAACCAGATAGCCCTTGCGGCCGGGTCCCAGGCGGTGCGTCGCGCTCTGGCCCTCGACCAGCGTCGCGCCCAGGATCGCCGCGTCCTGATGAATCTCGAGCGCCCCGGCGTCGCCGGCCCGGCCGGAGGCGAGCGGCACCAGTGCGCCTCCGCGCGCCGCCTTGGGGAAGCGGCGCTGCGCCCAGCGGGGTTTCAGGCCCGTTTCCGCCGGCCGAATCCAGATTTGGAAGATCTGGGTCGGCTCGGCCTCCAGGTTGTACTCGGAATGCAGGATGCCCCGGCCCGCCGACATGACTTGGACGTCGCCGGCCTCTGTACGGCCCCGGTTGCCGAGATGGTCCTCGTGGGTGATCGCGCCGCGGCGCACGTAGGTGATGATCTCCATGTCGCGGTGGCCGTGCAGGTCGAAGCCGCGGCCCGGCCGCACCGTGTCGTCGTTCCAGACCAGAAGCGGGCCGAGGCCGGCGCGCGCCGGATCGTAGTAGCCGGCGAAGCTGAAGTGATAACGCGCCGAGAGCCAATCGTTGTCGAAGCGTCCCAGCTTCTCGAACGGGGTTACCTGGATCATCCCTATCTCGTCCTCGTTGTGTTCCGGTCAGGCCGCGAGTTTAGCGGCATTTCGCGCGACGTGCGCCCCCTCGAAACGGGCATTCCTGCGGTCATGTCCGCGCGGCTTCGGCCAGCCGCGATCTCGTGCCCAAGGTCCGGGTCGTCGTGGATTTCCCGGCCAAGCGATTCGGCAAGGCGCCGTACTGGGGCCGGGGCCGCGGCCGGTGACGCCGGGTAACACGCCCGCTATCGGAATTATGCGCGTAGGCGCCAGGTTCCGCCTCTCGCCGATCGCGAAGAAGGTTTTCTTCCGAGCGCCCGAATGTGCGGTTTTTATCCTCGCGAATCCATGATAGCAGTAGCGATCGACGGCGAGGTGAGTCTTCCGCCCGATGGATGGAGCTTGGCAGTGGGTGCGCCCGGCGTTGACAAGGCCGTTGTCAATATCATGAAGTGGACCAAGCGCGGGGAGTGGAGCGATCTCTGCGCCGAAGTCCTGGTAGACCATCTTGGCCCCGCCTGTGACGACTTCGAAATTGCTCCGGAAGACCTCGCCCGGGAAATCGGTTCCGAGCTTTTTGTCATGGCGGTCGCATGCGCCATCGACGATTTTCTGACCCGCGATTTTGAGCCGGGCGATCGCAATGCGGTTGACGATTACATCAGGCGCCGGGGATGGAAGGAGTCGGTGCCTGGGAAACGCTATCTCCGGGCCATCAGGAAATCGGTCATGAGCCTTTACGAAGTGACCGATACCGTCCCTGGAAGCCATCTCTTCCTGAGAGACCTTGTCCGAGGCGGCGACCCGATCCGCATTGAAGACCGTATGGCATCGAACACCGCCGCAAGGTGGGACCGCCTGGCCGCTCGGGTCCTCCGGGTGAACGACAGGAACTATCTGTCGAGCGGCCTGCTGCACTTTCCGATGGAGCCCGCTGAAGCATTGCTCGGAGTTGTGCGGAAGGCCTTGAAGCATGTCCGGCGCGCGATTCGCGGGGCCGCCAAAAAAGCCGGGCGGGGCGAAGCCGGCAATGGCGAGTTGACGGAAGAAGGCCTTTTGCGCGAGGCCACCCCGATATTTACGCGCTCGTGGCTACACCTCATGCTCGACGCCGCCCGGCGGCCGATGCCGGATATTTCCAATTTCGATGGCGACGAGTTGGTCTTCTGCGACGTTCGATTCCCGGTGCCAAGCGCAAACCAAGCGGAAATCGAGCGGCGGCTCGACGCCGCGGCCAGTTTGGAGCGCGACGACGAAAACGACCCGCGGTGGCAGTGGATTGGCGAGGCAAGCCCGGTCGCGAAGAAACCGAAGACCGCCAAGCCTGGGAAAGAGCTCTCTTTCGCCACCTTTGATGATCAGGGCCGCCTCAGCCTGGGTATGATCGAGTTGCGGGACCGGCAAATTGTCCTCTCGATCAACTCGCGCGAGCGCGCCGAGCGCGGCAAAAAGCTATTGACGGACCTGCTGGGCGGGCTGGTTGGTCCGCCGCTAACCAGCTTCGAGAGTCTCGAAAACGTATTGGAGAATGAGAACCGTCCGGATGCCCCTGGTCCTGTCGAGGAAATCCCGCCGGACATAGCGGCCCAAGTGATTCACCAACATCTTGATCGGCACTACCGCGGATGTATGACCGAAAAGATGCCCGTTCTGGGCAACAAGACCCCGCGCCAGGCGGCTCGAAGCAAAGCCGGCCGCGCCAAGTTGGTTGGATGGCTCAAATATCTGGAGAACGGCGAGGTGCATAGGGCCAGGAGTGAAGGTCAGGAGCCCTATGACTTCGAATGGATGTGGCAGGACCTCGGAATCTCCGACCTTCGAAAATAGCGCGATCTGATTATGGCATCGAGTTAGCTGTTTTGTTCCAACCGAAACGCGACATTCTGTAACGGTGTCGTGCGCCCGCACAATCCGAGTTTGATCGCCCCGCGCCTGGCGTCCAAGGTCCGGATCTTCGTGGATTTCCCGACCGAGCGATTCGACGAGGCTTCTTATACCGGCGCGCCCACGAATGGACTCGCCTCTGTTCCCTCAGACCCCGGTCGCGGAGATCCGTCCGCTTGGCTTACGCCGCATTCGCGGCGGCGCGCGGTCGCGCTTGCCGCCGAGCCGATGAAGATGCCTTCAACGGCGTGGCGGTATTATTGGGACCGGGGCCTCGGCGCATGAGCCGGACAAGCGGGGGACTGCCGGCCCTTGCGGTCGCGGTTTCGGCGATTCTCTGGGGCCTCTGGTGGCTGCCGCTGCGCTGGCTGGCCGATCGGGGCCTGCCCGGCGACTGGGCCAGCCTGGTGATCTATGCCGTGGTGGCGGGGCTGCTGCTACCGCCGGCCTGGGTCCGGCGGAAGAGGCTCCGGGCCGGCGGCTGGGGCCTGCTGCTCATCGGTATCCTTTTGGGCGCGGTGTTGGTCTTCTGGAACCACGCGGTCCTGGTCGGCGAGGTCGTG